>CAZVEG010000001.1:0-103424 GCA_964625625.1 uncultured Leptospirales bacterium
AGGGAGGGGAGGGTCCTCCGGGGGGAGCCAGCGCGGAAGATGAAATGATCCGCCTCGGTTCCGAAGAGCTTGCCGACGTGATCAGGAAAAAAGATGAGGAGATAGTGAAGAAAAACGAGGAGATAGAGGCGCTTAAGGATGTATTGAAGAGGAGGCAGGCCGACTTCGAGAATTACAAGAAACGCGTGGTGAAGTCGCAGGACGAGTACAGAAACCTCGCCATACGCGACATGTCGCAGGACATCATCACGATCAACGACGACCTGCTTCGTGCCGTGGAGGCCGCCGGTACGGTGAGCGAAAACTGCACCGTCGCCGAGGCCCGTACCGCCTTCCTCGAGGGTGTTTCGATAATTTCGAGACAGGTCGAGGAAATGCTGAAGAAGTACGGTATCGAGGAGATTGAATCGCTCGACAGGGAATTCGACCCGGCCTTCAACGAGGCGGTGGAGATCGAGGAGAGCGAGGCGGTGGAGCGCGACACCATCACCCGGGTATACCGCAAAGGATTCAGGATGGGCGATTCGGTTGTGCGCGCGGCCAAGGTCAGAGTGAGCCGTCCGGTTCGCCGGGTGGAGCGGGACGGATGCGAGGGATGCGGTTCGGAGAGCGGATCGCAGAACAATGAAGCGATGAATTGAAAGACTGAAATCCATTTCGATCGTGGCAGGATATAAACGGTTAGAGGGAAATAACTTTATATAGCAAGAAGGAGTATGACAATGGGAAAGATAATAGGAATCGACCTGGGAACGACGAACTCGTGCGTGTCGGTGATGATGGGCGGCGAGCCGGTGGTGATCCAGAATTCGGAGGGGCAGCGCACGACGCCGTCGATCGTGGCTTTCACCGACAAGGGGGAGCGGCTGGTCGGGCAGGTGGCGAAGAATCAGATCATCACCAATCCCGAAAACACGATACGTTCGATAAAGCGCTTCATGGGGCGCCATCACTCGGAGATTCAGGGCGAAATCAAGATGGTCTCGTATACCGTGGTCGATGACGGTAAGGGCGGGGTCAAGGTGAAGACCATGGCCGGCGAGTTCACCCCGCAGGAGATATCGGCGAGGGTTCTCCAGAAGATGAAGCAGACCGCCGAGGATTTTCTCGGCGAACCGGTTACACAGGCGGTCATTACCGTGCCCGCGTATTTCAACGATTCACAGCGCCAGGCCACCAAAGACGCCGGGAAGATCGCGGGTCTCCACGTCGAGCGCATCATCAACGAGCCGACCGCGGCGGCGCTGGCCTACGGCCTGGATAAAAAGAAGACAAACGAAAAGATCGCCGTATACGACCTCGGCGGCGGTACCTTCGATATTTCGATTCTCGAGCTCGGGGACGGAGTGTTCGAGGTGAAGTCAACCAACGGAAACACCCATCTCGGAGGTGACGACCTCGACCAGCGTATCATGAACTGGCTGATTGCCGAATTCAAGAAGCAGACCGGCATAGATGTATCGGGCGACAAGATGGCGCTGCAGCGGCTGAAAGAGGGGGCCGAGAAGGCGAAGATCGAGCTGTCAAGCAAGGCGCAGACGGAGATCAACATTCCGTTCCTCACCGCGGACCAGAGCGGCCCGAAGCACCTCATCATGACACTCACCAGGGCCAAGTTCGAGCAGCTCGTCGAGGACCTCATCGAATCGACGAAGGAACCGTGCGTGCGGGCCCTCGAAGACGCGGGGCTTACCCCCGGCGACATAGACGAGGTCATTCTGGTCGGTGGCTCCACCCGTATCCCCGCCGTTCAGGAACTGGTGAAGCGCATATTCGGCAAGGAGCCCCATAAGGGAGTGAATCCGGACGAAGTGGTCGCAATCGGTGCCGCGATTCAGGGCGGTGTTCTCGCCGGTGACGTGCACGATGTCCTCCTGCTCGATGTCACGCCGCTTTCACTGGGGATCGAGACACTCGGCGGGGTGATGACCAAGCTCATCGAGCGGAACACGACCATTCCGACGCGCAAGAGCCAGATATTTTCGACCGCGGCGGACAACCAGCCTGCGGTATCCATACACGTTCTGCAGGGCGAGCGCGAACTCGCGTCACAGAACAGGACCCTGGGACGTTTCGACCTCGTGGGGATTCCCCCCGCGCCGCGCGGGATCCCGCAGATCGAGGTTACCTTTGACATCGACGCCAACGGTATCGTGCACGTTTCGGCGAAAGATCTGGGAACCGGGAAAGAGCAGAAGATACGTATCGAGTCATCGAGCGGCCTGAACGATGAGGAGATCAAGCGCATGGTCAAGGACGCGGAGGTTCACGCCGACGAGGACAAGAAGCTTCGCGAGTCCATAGAGGCCAGGAACGAGGCGGATTCGCTCATCTATTCCCTTGAAAAGCTCATCAAGGACAACGAGGGAAAGATAGAGGATTCCGAGAAGCAGGCCATCGAGTCCGAGATAGCCGGTCTTCGCAAGGCGATGGAAGGCGGCGACGCGGACGCCATTCGCGCGGCAAAATCGAAACTGGAGCAGGCCTCGCACAAGTTTGCCGAGCGCATCTACCGGGAGTCCGCGCAGCAGCAGCAAGCCGACGGCGGTTCCCAGCAGGACGCCGGTGCGAAATCGTCCGGGCGTCAAAACGCGGGAGGCGGCGAGAGCAAGGCCGACGATAATGTTGTTGACGCGGACTACGAAGTCGTGGATGACGATAAGAAATAACGCGCGATCGCTCGAGGAGGCGGGTGGAGTAACACCCGCCTCCGGCGGTTATGCAGAGACAGGATGTTTTACGGTAAGAGGACTTTGTGGCTACGAAACGAGATTATTACGAAATCCTGGGTGTGCAGAAAAATTCCTCAGAGGACGAGATAAAGCAGGCTTACAGAAAGCTCGCCCTCAAATATCACCCCGACAAGAACAAGGGCAACGCGGAGGCCGAGGAGAAGTTCAAGGAGGCCACCGAGGCCTATGAGATACTGCGTGATCCCAAGAAGCGGGCGCAGTACGACAAGTTCGGGCACGAGGGCGTCGCCGGATTCGAGGGTTTCGGCCGGGGGGCGTACACGGACTTTTCGGACATTTTCGGCGATTTCGACCTCGGGGACATTTTCGAGGGCTTTTTCGGCGCGGGTTTCAGCGGTAAGGGCCGGACAAAAAGGCCCAGGCGCGGCGCCGATATCCAGTACGATCTTATTATCGAACTGGAGGAGGCCGCGACGGGCAAGGAAGCGCAGATCGAGATCCCCCGTAGCGAGCTGTGTGGCACCTGCGGGGGAAGCGGTTCCGGCGCCGGCTCCAAGCCCGCCGTGTGTCCGGTATGTAACGGGACAGGTCAGATCCGGCAGACGCAGGGTTTCTTTTCCATCACGCAGACCTGTTACAAGTGCCGGGGCGAGGGTAAGATCATCACATCACCCTGCAAAACCTGCGGCGGTTCCGGCCTGGTGACGAAGAAGCGAAAGATTACGGTGAAAATCCCGGCCGGGGTTGAGTCCGGTTCGCGTCTCAAGATAAGCGGGGAGGGAGAGCAGGGGCCGGCCGCGGGGCCCAGGGGCGATCTTTACGTGGTGATTCACATAAAGAAGCACGCGGTGTTCGACCGGCACGGCAATGATATCCTCAACGTGGTCGATATCTCATATTCGCTGGCGTGCCTGGGTGGCGAAATCGAGGTTCAGACGATTACCGGCGGCAAGGTGAAGATGAAGATTCCGTCGGGCGCCGAAAACGGGCAGATCTTCCGGTTGAAGGGCAACGGGATTCCATACCTCGGCTCCTACGGTCGGGGAGACCAGCTGGTAAAGATAAACATACGCGTCCCCAAGAAGCTGTCCCCGCGCCAGAAGGAACTGCTCCAGGAGCTCGCGCGCCTCGAGGGAGAGGATGCCGGCTCATCCACGAGACAGTTTTACTGATTTTTTGCGATGACTGCGACCGTGCGGGCGTCCCGCACGGTCGTACCCCGGTTCATTGCCGCGAGGACAACTCCAGTTTTTCCTTCAATTCCAGGATGAGCACGATGTGCTTGCGCTCCTCGTTTATCAGCCTGTTTAAAATCGTCCTGGCGCCCTGGTCCTTCTCGTGCATGGATACGAGCTCGCTGTAAAAGAGAATCGAATCCTTCTCGGCGGTCATCGCGATCTTCAGCACGTCGAAAACCGTCTTCACCGTTTTTACCACGGCGTCAACGTCGTCGTTGTTCTTGAAGACCCGCTCGTCGCCGAGTGCCTTGAGATACTGAAAATAATCCTCGGTGAAGACGCCGGAGGTGTCGCTCAGCTCGGCGAGAATTTTCTCGAAAAGCTCCTTGTGTCGGAGCTCCTCCTCGGCGAGAAAGGTGAGCAGCTCCGTGAAATACGGATCGTCGAACTTCTTCCTGCACTGGGTATAAAAGTAATAGCCCGACTCCTCGATGCCGATGGCCATGTCGACCAGTTCCTTCGTGGAAAATTTCATCGTGTCTCCTTGACGCGCCGGTAGTCGGGGCGCCGTTTGTCTTATATGCTGATGTTTTTTATCACCTCGATAAAAAGCCGTACGCCGTAGCCGGTCGCGTTCTTGGGGCGATAGCCGCGCTGTTTGGCCCCCCACGAGGTTCCCGCGATATCGATGTGCGCCCACGGCGTGGACTCGACAAAAGAATTGAGGAAGGTCGCTCCGATGATCGTGCCGGCGTTCCTCGTTGAAGATACGTTGGACAGGTCGGCTATGTCGGATTTAAGATCCTCCGCATAATCCCTGTAAAGCGGGAGACGCCAGACGCGCTCGCCGGTTTCCTCGCCGGCCTTATGGATCGCGCCGGCGAGCTCGTCGTTGGGGGTGAGGAGCCCGGCGATTATTTCGCCGAAGCACACCAGGCACGCCCCCGTGAGTGTCGCGATATCGATGATGTAATCGGGCTTGAGTTTCTTTTCCGTATATGCCAGCGCATCGGCGAGGATGAGGCGTCCCTCGGCGTCGGTGTTGCCGATTTCAACGGTCGTTCCGTTGAATGCGCGGTAAACGTCCCCGGGCCGATAGGAGTTGCCGGACAGCATATTCTCGCAGAGCGGGATCACGGCGTATATGTTCCTTTTCAATCCGAGTTCGGCGGCCGCCTTTATGGTGTAGATGCAGGCCGCGGCGCCGGACATGTCGCTGCGCATGTCTTCTATGTGGCCTGACGGCTTGAGGTTGAGGCCGCCGGAGTCGAAGGTGATCCCCTTGCCGACTATCGCTATCGATTTTTTGCCGCGCGGGTTCCCCGTATACCGCAGCACGGCCATCTGAGGCGGATGCTGCCCGGCGCGTCCCACGGCCAGGAGGAGCCCCATGCCGAGTTTTTCGAGATCTTTCCGGGCCAGGACGGTGCACGAAACGCCCCTGAGCCTGGCGAGTTTTCTGGCCTCCGCGGCGATGGAAGACGGATTGGCGCGTTCGCTCGTCTCATTGATCAAATCCCTGCAGAGCAGCGTGTTGGAGCATACGATGGCGGTCTCGCGGAGAATTTTCGTGGCGGCCTGGATCTCGGTAACAAGAAAACAGACGGTTTCGAGCGGTGCGTCAACGTCATCGCGTCTGGTCTTGTAGCGATCAAAGCCGTAATTGCCGAGATACATGCCCTCGGCGAGCGCGGCGAGTACATCCTTTTCGTCGATTCCGGTGAGCACGGGGACGAAAACGTGAAGCGAGGCGATCTTTTTCTTTTTACAGGCGTCGATGACGCCGGCGGCGGCGTTTCGAAGGGATTCCCGGGTGATCTCGCCGGCTTTTCCAAGTCCCATAAGGATGAGAGCGGGGTGCCCGGAGAGTGGAACGAAAAGCGATTCGCCGCTTTTGCCGGTGAAAAAACCGAGATTGGCCCTGTCGGCAATATGCGAAATAGCTTCGGGAAGGCCTTTGTGTTCTATCTGTCCGGCATTCTCGTCGAGGAAGAGCGCGAGCGTATCCCGTCCCGTAAAGTCGAATCCGGTATCCCTGGCGGTGAATTTCATCGGTGTCTTCGTCCATTCCTTTTATGTTTGCGGTGCCGTACGGACCGCCGATCGCGGCGTGAACCCGCGCATCGCTTGATGGAAAGAAACCGGTCGTGAACGATTATTTCAACAAAAATTTGGCGCGGCGGGGCTTTTTCAGAAGGTCATCTCCAGTTCTTCCTCGATGAACCTGATGGCTATATAATCGACCATGAGAGACCTGATTTCATTCAACGGTGCAACCGGCGTTTTTTTGCCGCGGTTAATGCCGGTGACGATTTCGCGTTTGAGAAATGAAATATCGGTATCGGTGAAGTTGTCGAGCTCTATTATCTTTTCGACGATACGTCCGGCGTGTTCTTTCAGGAATGCATTGTATCCTTCGCTGGTCATGCCTGTCCCCCCGGGCCCGTCGGCTCAACGCCTTCGGCGGGCGTCGTGCGTTATGGCTAACTATAGCATGACTCGGGGTGTTCAACAAAAAATATGATAAAGATATATTAATTTATATATAGAGGCCTCCGGGCAGGGCTGAAAATGCAGATCTAAGCCACCTCGAAATCTATCCTCATCGTGTCGATCTCAACGCTGACCACGCGTACCCGAACCCTGTCGCCCAGCCTGAAGCGTTTGCCCAGCCTGCGTCCGATGATGGTGAACTCGTCCTCGTTTACCAGGTAATAATCGTTGGTGAGGGAGCGCAGCGGAACCATACCCTCGATCGGGCGCTCGATGAGGGTGACGAAAAAGCCGTAGCGCGATATTCCACTGATAACCGCGTCGAACAGCTCGCCAACGCGGTCGTACATTAGGCGGCATGACTTCAATTTATAAAGGTCGCGTTCAGCGCTTTGCGCGACGCGTTCCATTTCGGAGCTTTTTTCGCCGATCGGACGCAGGGCTTCGATGGAGTACGGGGGCGCTTCGCGGAGTATAAGCGCTTTGAGACAGCGGTGGACAATCAGGTCGGGATAACGCCTGATAGGGGAGGTAAAATGCGTATAATCCCTGAACCCAAGTCCGAAATGTCCCAGCGGTTCGACACCATAATAGGCCTGCATGAGCGATTTCAGGATGATGTAATTAACCACCTCCTCGTCGTCCCTGCCGTGAACGCGGTCGATAACCTCCTGGAGTGATACACCGATATTATCACGGTTTTTCAGGGGGATCGAAAGCGTCTGGAGGAACTTTTCGAGCGCCGCGAGCTTCTCCGGGGAGATGTTTTCATGAATACGGTAGAGCGTCGGGACGCCGTTTTCGCGAAGGGATTTCGATACCGCTTCGTTCGCGCTCAGCATGAATTCTTCAATTATTATATGGCTCTTGAGCCGTTGCGTGGCGATGAGATCGACCAGGGTGTTGCCCTCATAAATGAATTCCGAGTCGGTCAGGTTGAGGTCGAGACGCCCCTTGAGCATGCGCCTCTCCTTGAGCGCTGTTGCGAAATCGTACATGGCGAGCAGGAGACGGTCGAGCTTTTTCCTTCTTCCGCTCGTGGCGAGCTCGTGAGCCGAAGAGTAGGTCAGGCGCCTGTCCACCTTTATGATTCCGCGGTGGAAGCTCTGCGAGGTCGGCCTGCCGTTTTTATCGAACCCGAGCTCCGCGGACAGGGAGAGGCGTTCGACGCCTTCCTTCAGAGAACACAGTTCATTGGAAAGTATCTCGGGCAGCATCGGAACGACGTGGTTCCCAAGATAGAAGCTCGTACCGCGGCGCGCCGCTTCCAGGTCGAGGGGACCGCTCCTGCGCACAAAAGCGGACACATCGGCAATATGGACATAGAGCCTGAAACCCTGCCTGGTGGTTTCGAGTGATACCGCATCATCGAAATCCTTGGAGTTTTCGCCGTCAATGGTGATGGTGAAAAGCCCGCGGTAATCCTTCCGTCCCTTCTTCTCGCGGGCCATGAAGCCTTTGTCGAACCCGTCGAGCTCCTCGTAATGCGGATGAGGATCGGGGACGGAGTGCTTGATCATGATGCGTCGAAGATCGTATTCCTGGGCGTCGGGCGCGAACGACTGTTCCACCATGCACTCGGTCATGCCCGATACGGTCTTTCCCGTAAGCTGGATGATGCAGAGGTCTCCTTTGCGGGGTTCATTGGCCGAGCGCGCTCCCCTGACCTGGACGCCACCCGGAAGATCGACAAGGCGATATATAATCGCGTCGCGCAGCTTGTTCTCGACACGGGCGATATAGCGTTCCTTCTTGCGTTTGCTGACCGCCGTTACCCGGGCGTAGCACTCACCCCCGCGGCAGTCGTCCAGTTCCGCCTTTACCCTGTCGCCGGAATGGGCGTTGCCTGTATTGTCCTTCTTTACCGACAGGGTTTCACCACCGTCGGTCTTGAGCGTACCGACGCCCCTGCCGTCTATGGTGATTACGCCCTCGGGTGTGAATGATGCGGTGCGTGTAAAGGATTTGCCCCGCTTTACGAGAAATCCGGCGCCGATAAGTTCGCGCAGAGTCAGTTCGATACGCGGCTGCTCCCTGTCGCTTTTTTTCGCGGGACGCCTGTTCTTCCTGCGTACATGTTCTGCTTTCCCGGCATCTATGCGTGAAAGCAAATCGGCCTGGGTGAACGGGCCTTTGAATGCACGTATGACTTCAATAATTCTTTTGGATGATATTGGCATGTTTCTGTTGCGCGGGCCCGGTCGGGCGGGCTATTCCGCGGCCTTTCCGGGATCGGCAGGCCCGCCCGACGAGCGCGCCTGTTTTATCTCTTCTATTTCTTTTCTTCTGGCGGCGATGGTTTCCCTGCTTGCGGAGATGTTATGATGCCTGGTGCTGATCGTTTCGTCTTCCAGGTCGAGCTCCCGGGCGCCCTCCTCGATTTTCGAGGACACGTATTCGCCGATTTCAATATGGTTCTTCTCGATTGTGTATTCAAGGCGTTTGATTTCCAGGCTGAGCTTCGCCAGCCGGGTATATTCCTCGGTCTTGTCGACCAGCATTTCGCTGTATTTCAGAAACGATCTGCGAGCATCTTTCAAAAAACCCATTCTCTTCCCCCGTTTTTCTCTCGTCAGAACGATACTATTCCAGAGCGACTTTTGTCAACGATTAATGGGCGGCGTTTCAGGAGAGCCCATCCCAGTCGGTCCGCGCGATGATTTCGTCGATCGAAACCGGGGGCGCGAGGCGGGCGGTGATCCGTTCGGGGAGCGCGGAATGGATTACGACCGGAACTTTCAACGTCGGATGATTGAAACGGAGATAACATGAATGAAGGCTTATGGCATCGGGGTCCGTCCGCTCGGCGGAACCGTAATGGACGTCTCCCACCACGGGGCAGCCGATTGCGGCGAGCTGTGCCCGGATCTGGTGTTTCCGGCCCGTCAGCAGGTGGATGAGAAGGAGGGCGTAGTGCTCATCCCGGGCGAGTACCGTGTAGCGCAATGAGGCCTCTTTGGTCCTGTCCCCCGCCTGTGCGGCGATTTTTGTCGTGTCCCTCTTCCGTTCGAGGTGATGCGAAAGTGTTGTCCATTCAGCCAGGCCATCACCGCGCCCCGCGGCGCCCGAGGGTGCGTGCACCAGCGCCGCGTACAGTTTAAGCACCCTTCGCTGCTTGAACTCATCGAAAAGGCGTCCGGCCGCCTTCGAGGTCCTTGCGAAAAGCACCGGGCCTGAAACGGTTCGGTCGAGACGGTGCACGGCGCCGAGAAATACCTCGCCGGGCTTGTCATACTTTTCGCGTATGTATTCCTTCACCATGTCGAGCAGGGAGAGCCTGCCGGTGCTGTCACGCTGTGTTATGATGCCGGCGGGCTTCATAACGACGATCAGGTGGTTGTCTTCGTAGAGGATATCGAGTTCCATGCAATGTTTCCGTGTACAGGTATATGAAAAGACACGCGGGCGGCGGGAGCGGATATCCCGCGGGTACCGGCGGCATGCCCGTCCATAGGGGCCATAATGAGGAGCGTATCACCAGAATAAAAGCAGAATATGGATAAAAATAACAAACACCCCGTTAAATGAAAATCACGGCGCGAGTGTAAGGAAATCTGTTAGAAAATATATAAGGGTTTCCCTTATTGCCCCGTGTAAGAGTCGTGTTATTATATACGGTTCAGTCAGCACGGGGAAGGGGGCGCGGGACGATTTATCCCCGGTGTGCCATTAAAATGAGTGGAAAAAATGAGAACGCCCGGTACTAGTAAACTCGACGAAGGCCATTTACAGCGACATTTCCAAAGGAGTACTGCAATGATCGGACGCTTGCTTGCTTCCATCCTCGGTGCTTACGAAGGCGCCTCTTTCGATCAAAGGGAAAAGGTTAAACTGCTTTTCTATTTCAATCTCCTGACACTGCTGTTGTTTTCGATGATCGTGATAATAATCAACAGCGCGAATATTTTCGCGCTGGCTGCCGGCGTAAATTATATTCTGGGGTCTTTTATCGCCGTTCCGCTCGTCAGCATCCTGCTCCTGAGAAAAGGGAGCTATGATGCCGCTTCCATCCTGTCGGTTACCATTCTCTCGCTCGGAATAGTCGCGATACTCTATAACGGCTTTTTCACGAAGGGAAACCTTGATTTTATCAGCAATTTCAATTATGTTCCGGCGGCCATAATCTTCGCCGCGATATTCTGCAGGATGGGGTATATGCTCGGGCTGGCCGTTTTTTTCATCATAGCGGGGGCCGGCATCGTCCACCTCGTCGGTAATTCGCAGATGGACGTGGTCGCGCAGAAGTTCATCCGCAAGGCGTATTTCGACTATCTCTTCGCGGTGATTTTCTCGTTCGCGCTGTGTTACCTCATGATAAGGATTAACCGGCGCAGCAACCAGGTGGCCCGTGATGAGTCCGATCGCAACAGGAGCCAGTTCCTCACGCTGCAGGGGCTTTTCCAGTCCATCAGGGAAATGTCAACCGAGCTCGCGGCATCATCCCGGAGTATGGCCACAACCGCGGCAGCCTTCGCGGAGAGTACGCAGTCGCAGGCCGCCACGGCGGAAGAGGTTTCAGCTTCGATAGAGGAGATAACATCCGGAATCGAGAGCGTGGCCGTGAGCTCGGTTTCGCAGAATGAGAGTGTATCCGGCCTGATAGGGCTCTTTGAAACGCTTTCACGCGGAATAGCGGACACCGGCGAGAGGATAAGGATGGCCATGGAAAGGGCGGCTTCCATCTCGGAGCGGGCGATCTCGGGCGGTGAGATGCTGTCGCAGATGAACGAGAGCATGAGCACCATCATCGCGAGCTCCAGGGACATGAACGGAATCGTTGAAATCATCCGCGACATATTCGACAAGATCAACCTGCTTTCCCTGAACGCGGCGATTGAGGCCGCGCGGGCCGGAGACGCCGGCAGGGGCTTCGCCGTGGTTGCCGACGAAATCGCCAAACTCGCCGACCAGACCGGCGCGAGCCTGAAGGAAATTGACAATCTCATAAAGGGGAACGAAAACGAGATACGGGGAGGACTGTCCAGGCTCGACATGGTGGTGGGCATCATCAATGAAATACTCTCCAGCCTCGAGGCGATAAACGGGATCATGAGCGAGGCCAACGATTTCATGAAGGAACAACTCCGGGTGAATAAGGACGTTGGCGAAAGATCGAGGACGGTGAAGCGGCTTGCCGAGGAGATTACGAGGGCGACCGGGGAGCAAAAAAGCGCGACCGACGAAATAGTCCGCTCGGTCGGGCTGATAAACGAACAGGCCGTTTCTGGAGCGGAATCCGCCGAGCGGATGGCCGCGAGTATAGAGGATATATCGAAAATGGCGGCAACCATGAAAAACAGGATACAGGAGTAGTGCCGCGCCCCGGCGGTGCGGACCGTAATACAGTGAACGCACGAATACTCATAGTGGAGGATGAATCGGTCATCGCGCTGGATATAAAAAGGCGCATGGAACGCTTTGGCTACGACGTCGCCGCGATCACGGTTACCGGCGAGGAAGCGATCGAGCGGGTCGTCGAGCTTAAACCGGACCTCGTCCTGATGGATATCGTGCTTCCGGGGGAGATGGACGGTATCGGGGCGGCGGAAGCGATCCGGAAGCATATCGATGTGCCGGTCGTATATCTTACGGCACACACCGATCACGCGACCTTCCTGCGCTCAAAATCGACCCTTCCGTACGGTTACATCGTCAAGCCGATCCGTGATATTGAGCTGCATTCCGCGGTGGAGACCGCCATCCAGCGGCATCGTCTCGAACGTCAGTTGAGGGAAAGCGAGGAGCGTTTTCGTACGCTTGCCCATTTTACATCGGACTGGGAATACTGGATCGGTCCCTATGATGGTTTCATCTATGTATCTCCCTCCTGCCTCGACGTGACGGGGTATTCTGTCGCCGAGTTCCAGAGCGATGCCCAGTTGCTCCACGGCATCATCCATCCCGGAGACAGAGATTTGATGATACGACATTGCGAGGAGGAGATGAAAAGCGACGGCGTGCTTTCAATAGACTTTCGCATTGTCACGAAGCGGGGAGAACTCAAGTGGCTGTCACATTTATGTCAGCCGGTTTTCAGCGCGGAGGGAACGCCCATCGGGCGGCGTGTAAGCAACCGCGACATAACCCGCAGGAAAACGGCCGAGCGGGAGAAGGAGGCCGCCTGTTCCGAGTTGTTCCAGATTTTCGAGTCGTCCGCCACCGGGATGTGTGTTATCGGACACGACCGCCGGTACATACGGGCGAACAACACCTTTCTCTCGATGTTCGGCATTAAGAATTCGGACGTGCGGGGCGCCGGGTGTAATGATATACTGGGCCTGACGTTCTGCCGCACGAAGGATTGCCCGCTCGAACGCATCATGAAAGGTGAAAAATTCGTTGAATTCGAAATCGACAGGCGTGTGGAAGGAAGAGCGCTGCATTGTATCGTACGTTCGGTTCCATATGTCGACCCATCGGGTGTGACCGTGGGGATAATTGCGAGCTTTATCGATGTCACCGAAACGCGCGAGCTCGAGGCGGCGATGCTCGACCTGATACAGAAGGAGCGCTGGCGGATCGGCCGGGACCTGCATGACGGGCTGGGCCAGAAACTGACCGGCGCCGCTTTTCTGGCCGAGGCCCTTCGGCGGGATCTGGAAAATAAATCACCGAGGCTCGCCGCGGATATCGCCGAGGTGGGGACGCTGATCGGCGAATCGATCGAGATGGCGAGCGGAGTCGTCAGGGGGCTGTGCCCTGTCGCGGTCGAAGCGCACGGACTGGTGGCCGCCATCGAGGAGCTGGCGATCAATACGGAACGGCTTTTCGGCGTGGAGTGCGCCGTGAACAGGGTTGGGGAATTCAACCTGGCGAACGTCGAGGCCGCCACCCATCTGTATTATATCGCACAGGAGGCCGTGACGAACGCCGTGAAGCATGGCAGGAAGGGCGCGATCCGCCTTATCCTGAGCGATAAAGAGGACGAGCTTTTTATGAAGATCGAGAATGATTCTGATCCGGACCGGCAGCCGGAAATTCAGCCGAGGGGGCTCGGTCTCAGGACGATGCGTTACAGGGCGGGAATTATAGGTGCGGATTTCGACGTCGGCGGACACGGTGCCCTTTTCAGGGTGAGCGTACGGGTAAAACGGGGCGAGGTTGATGCGAACGGGAATTCCCGGGGAAGGGAACGATCACGGACAAAGGAATGATCGATGAAAAAACGAAAAGACGCGATTAAAATCGTAATAGTCGACGACCATCCGATAGTTCGGCAGGGGCTGAAAAAGGTCATCGAGAAGGAAAGCGACATGATCGTATGCGGGGAGGCCGGGGGGGCCAGCGAAGCGGTTCTGGTGATCGCACGGGAGCGGCCGGATATTGTCGTGGCCGACATTTCTCTCGACGGGGAGTCGAGCGGCCTTGACCTGGTGCGGGCGATAAAAGAACGGTTCGGTGACGTGAAGAGCCTCGTGCTTTCCATGCACGACGAGTCAGTGTATGCAGAACGGGCCATACGCGCGGGGGCCAGGGGATATATCACGAAGAACGACGGACCGTCAAATATCGTATACGCGCTGCGCTCGGTGCTCAAGGGCGATATTTATCTCAGCGGGGCGATGAGCGCACGCCTGATATCGAAGCTGTTCCACGGCAATCAGCCCGATCCGCCGCGCGGTATAATCGAAAACCTGACCGATCGGGAGCTCGAGATATTTCAGCTGATCGGAAACGGTTTCAGTACCGGTGAGATCGCCCGCCGCTTGAATCTCAGTCCGCACACCATCGAAACCCATCGCAAGAACATCAAGGACAAGCTGGGGTTATCGAGCGGATCGGAGCTCAACAAACAGGCCATTCAGTGGGTGCTGAGCTCAAGATAGGTGGTGCGCCGCCCCCGCTTCCCGCGCGTGTAAGGGAAACCGTTAGATGTAAATGGCAGAATTCTCTTAGCCCGTTATCCATAAAAACATTTGAAGCCGGTCCACCGCGCGCTATTTTCTTATGAAACACGGAAATGATGCGCCGGTATGCCGTATCGTGCGCGAAAGGATTGACGGAATGATAAACATGTTGAGGACCGGGATGGCATCTCCCCCGGGAGGTACCCCCGCAAGGGCGCTGATAATAAACGCATCGTCGATCGCGACGGTCGACCTTCAGGCACATCTTCTGGAAACGGGGATGGTCGTTGTTGGTGTGGCCTATTCCTCGGATGAAGCTCGCAGGCTCATCGATGATTTCAGGCCCGATATACTGTTTGTCGATATCCTGTTCGCAGAGAACGACCGGATTATCGGTGATTTACGCTCCGTGGTGGAACGGCACGGACTGCCCGTCGTATACGTTGCGGCGTCGATCGGGAAAGAGGCGATATCCAGGTTGAAATCCATAGGGCCGTGCGGATTCATATCGTGGCCGTACGACTCCAGGGAGATCGTAAGCGCCGTCCAGCTGGCGGTTGAAAAAACGAAGTATGAACGCCGTAACAATACTCTTCATCTTGAAGAATTGCGCCTGAATACGCGCGACGCCGAGTGTACGGCTTCTCCGGCTCCCCCCACGGAAGAATAATCCACCACCCCTGTAAGCGACTGAACCGCTCCTTGCCGCCGCCCGGGCCGGGATTTACGGGAATACGATGTTTTTCCCGGTTACCGCGATGCACCGGTCCGGCGCGCCGTTGAGGCACTGCCGGGAAGTCTCGATATAATTTTGTATAACCAAAATAATATTGACAAATATTCCGATTGCGGTTTTGACGCATTTATCCCGTGCGGTATGCCTACATCCTGTCGGGCGGGTTTTGCCGGCGATACCCGTGATATCGACGGGCCGGTGTCGGGTGCCGCGGAGATCCGGGTAAAACAATGCGATTTCGATGGACAAAAGTTTGCCGATCCGGGAAAAAGGAGTAAACTGTGAAAGGGGGAGGCCTATGACACCGCTCGCATTGACGGCGATTACCAATTTCCTGTGGGCAAGCGAGGCGTTTTTTCTGGCCGGCATGCTCTTTGGCCGGATGGACGGCTTTCTGGGGCCGTACGGCATCTGGGCGGCATCGCTCGCGCTGATGGGCACGGGGGCGCTTCTGGGCGGCATCGATCACGGTTTCTTCGAGCCGGCAGGACGCGACTGGAAAGGGCGTATGGTGATGCAGAAGCTCTCGTGGATCGTAACGGGAGCGATGACATTCGCGATCGTGATGGTATGCGCGCTGCGTTTCTTTTCCGGCAGACTTGCCGATATCATCATCGTCGCCGGAATTATACAGCTCTGCATCTTCCTTGTGCTCATTTTCCGCACCGACAGATTCATAATCGTTATCGTCAACTACGCACCGGTGACACTCCTTTTCCTCGGGCTGAACGTGTACGGCCTTCCCGCGGGAACGGGGAGCCTTGACCTCGTTATCGGGCTCGTAATCGCGTTCGTCGCCTCAGCCGTCCAGGTGGCGAAGGTAAACGTATTTCACCCGTTGAACTGGAACGGGCTTTATCACCTGATCATGATGATCGCGACGCTGTTTCTTTATATGGGCGGGCTTGATTTGCTCTGACGCCGGGTGTTGGAGCGGCCGGAGAGCGAACGGGTAAACCTGGTTAAAAGGAAGTATTGATGGCAACGCGGGGCGCGTACGGCGTGAGGATCGACGCCAGATACATGCTGAACTACCACCATTTCGATTCATACCCGGGGTGGCTGGGTAAGGAAATATGCGCTCTCATCGTCCGGATAAACGGTGAAAAGGGCTGGGAGACATTTCGCGAAAAATTCCTGTCGGTGATCCCCGTGTATCCCGGCGACGTCGCTCCGGATGAGTTCGTAAAAAAATACTGGAATCCCCACGAGGACCGCGCTCCCGGCAAGGGGACGGTTGAATGGTATAACCTGCTGCAGGGGTTCAGGGGGGCGAAGCTTCTTTCCGCGATATATGACAGGGATATCCATCATTTCCCCGTCGCGAACGATTTTCTCCTCGATTCCCTTTGCGAATACGGATACGTCATAAACCTCGACGAAATGACGCTGGAATATTATCGGGGACTTCAGCGGTGTCCCCAGCCGGACAATCCACACGGCACAAAGCCGAATATGGACGGGTATTATCCATGCAGGCTGGCGGCCACGTTCCCGCTTGCCGGGGTCACTCCGGCCACCTACATGGACATGTCCGACGACATCGCCTAGCGTTCAAGCAGGCCGATGGCCTCTATATGCATGGTGGCGGGGAACATGTCGATGAACACGATTCTGCGGGTCGTATACCCGGCGGCGTGGAAATCCCTGATGTCGCGGGCAAACGTCGTCGGGTTGCACGAAACGTAGACTATTCGCCGTGGTTTCAGCCCGGTTATCGCACCGCGGGCGGCGGCCGACAATCCGGCCCTGGGCGGGTCGAGTACGACGGTTTGGCCGGCATGGCCTCGGGCGGGGAGGAAAGATGCGTCGGCGCTCATGAAAGATATGGGGCCGATGTTGTTGATGCGCGCATTCTCCCTTGCCGACGAAATCGACGTATGGTCGCGATCGATTCCGGTTCCCGGATTTCCCCGGCGCGCAAGGTATAAGGCAAAAAAACCCACCCCGCATCCTATGTCGATAAAGCGCTCGTCCTTTTCGAGTTGAGTGAGGTCGCCGACCGTCTGCAGCATTCTTTCCCGCAGAAATCGGTTCGACTGAAAGAACGAGGAGATATGGCGACGGTACACAATGCCGGACACGCTTTCTTCGACGATTCTGTCCGCTTCCGTGGAGCGCAGCAGACGGCCGTTTACGTCTTCCGCGATCCGAAACTCGCCGGATCCGTCGGGCGGGTTTCCGGCAAGCCCTTCCGCGATTTTTTCAGAAACAAGCCGGCAGCCTCCCGGAGGGAATGAAACGAGCGAAGACGTGCCGCGCGCGAAAAAGCCCGTTGTGCCGTCGTCGTATTTCACCGTGGCGTGACTCCGGTAATGGAACCGGGGGCCGTTGATCGTTTCTATTTCGGGGGTCGCGTCGCGCGGGAACGCTCCGATTCGCTCGATACTTTCAGCGAGAATCGCCCTCTTGATCCCGAGCTCGCGCTCATAGGATACCCCGAGGTAATCACATCCGCCGCACAGCGTGTAGTTCGGGCATTCGGGGGCCATGCGCATTTGCGACGGCTCGATGATTTCATCTATTTCACCGAACGCATGGCTTTTTTTTTCAACGGTTATGGCCGCACGCAGGCGGTCACCGGGAAAGCTGTATGGTATGAAGACGGCCATCCGGTCGAGAAAGCCGAGACCATAACCGCCGTAAGCGGATTTCTGGATTACGAGTTCGCAGTATCTCATGGGGGAAGAGCCTGCTTTCGGGTGCCGTAATTGCAAGGAAGAAACACCGGGTTTTCAGATAAAAAGGGATACTCATCCCGCGGCCGGAATCTCGGACTTGCGCGTCCGCACCCGTATGGCCGCGCTGCCACGGACGGGGCATTTGTTCTCGCAGATGCCGCATCCGATGCAGATATCCTCGAGCACGTAGGGAAGCTTGACCCGAACCGATTCGCCCTTCCTGTTAAGCACGGTCTCCTCGCGGAATTTGATGGACTTGGTGACGGTGGGGCATACCTCTTCGCAGACGATGCATTCGCGTCCTTCGGACCAGGGAATGCAGAGATCTTTGAGGAAATAGGCCGTGCCGATGACCGTTGTCTCCTTGTCCTCTATCCGAAGTTTCCGGATGGCGCCGGTTGGGCAGACCTCGGTGCAGAGCACACAGTTTTTTTCACACCAGCCGATGCGCGGGATGAGACGGGGTGTATAGATGGCTTCGAGACCCGACTCGAGAAAAGCGGGATGCAGCGCATTCGTGGGGCATACCTTCATGCAGGCCCCGCAGCGGATGCACGCGTCGAGGAATTGCTCTTCCGGGAGGGATCCGGGTGGCCTGATGATTTCGCTGAAGTCCGCCCCGCGTGCGGCGTTAAGCCTGAATGCGGGTATAAGCGCGACCGACGCGGCGGTCCCGGCGAGAAGGCTCCTCCGTGAAATCGCCGGCTTTTCCGGCGCGGCGGTGATGATCGATGCTTCCGCAGGGGGAGTTTTCGGTTGCGTCAATCCGAAGGGCGGCACGAAGCGAAACGAGATGGCGTCGTATTCGCAGGATTCGAGACATTCGAAGCACTGGACGCATTCACCATGCAGTGTCGCGAGGCCACGGTTGTGAATTGCGCCCATGCGACAGTCGCGCTCGCATCGAAGGCAGTTGATACATCTGGATGAATCGACGGTTCGGCGGAACATCCCGAAGCCACCGGCGAGGGCGAGAAGGGCGCCGAGCGGGCAGAGATACCGGCACCAGAAACGGCGGGTGGACATCGAGAGAAATAGTACGGAAAGGAGAAGAACCAGCACGCCCCCGGTATTGTAAAAGTATATCGCGTTGAAATCGAGGACCGTGTCCGCCATAAGGCCGTACAGTGGTGCCGCGGCGGCGCCGAGAACGGGAATCGATATAAGTCCGTCAAACAGCAGTTTGATTGTATGGTCGAAGAACGGATATACGAGCGTGGAATACGCCCTCAGCGACAGGGAAAGTGGATCGATGATTCCGGCCGCCTGTACTCCGGCGAGGGAAAGAAGAAGCGATCCGGCGAGCGTCAGGTATTTGAGGCCGCGCCAGGACCGTGCGGTTTCGGATTTGATGCCGTCCTTGCGACGCGCCACGATCCTGTCGCAGGCGTCTATGCTCGCGCCGAGCGGGCAAACGGTCGAACAGAAGAACCTGCCGATGCCGAGGGAAAGCGCCAGTATCGCAAGCGCGGGCAGAAAGGCGCTGAGGAACTGGCGCGATGCGAGGCTCGTCGCGATTCCGAGATGAAGCGACAGCCGGGGAAAGATTCCGTACAGGTATCCGTCCCCGATGGGATCCCGTGTGGCCACAAGTATCGCGACAAAGCTGAGCCAGCAGCACACCTGCACCGCGGCCCTGATTCTGAACCACCGGCGATGTTTCATACGACGGCGCGCAGGATCTTCATTTTATCGATATTGATCTCTCCCATACCTTCGCGCGCGGCGATTTTCAGGAAGCCGAGAGAGGAAGGCTGGATATTGAACAGGGTTGCGGCGAACGCATCGACCGTAACCGGGTTGGTGCCCATCACGATGGTGCGCGGTTCCTTTACATCCGCCGCGGTGCCGCCGTTGGGGCCATGGGCCGTGAGTATCCTGGTGGCATCGAGAATTACGAGGTCGGATTTGACGGTCCTGGCGAAATCAACGATGCTTGAATGTATATCGCCGTGGTAATAACCGCGGTTGCCTCCGATCACTCCCATCAGGTTTTTCATGGAGAGTGTCAGCCTCGACGATGAGTGATGCTTGGCGATCGGCATATTGATCACGAAGTCGGCATCGAGGATGCCGGTGTATACGGGCAGGGAGTCGACGTAAAGACCGCCGGGCACCCTGACGTCCCTGTATTTTCCGGAGTCGAGGTATTCAATCGAAGCTCCGGCGTTGTGGGCCGCCTGCAGAATTCCGCTTCGCCGATAGGTCATACGGGAGGAGTTCACGCTGCGGTCGAATATCGTGACGGCTGCGCCACGGCGTATACACATCCGCGCCACCGCCTCGACCAGGTCGGGGTTTGTATTGTGGGCCATTTCAGGAGTGGAGTTCCATCCGATGTTCGGTTTGATCACGACCTTCATGCCTTTTTTAATGAAGCGCTCGATACCGCCGATCCGTCTGAATCCTGATTCGACCATCGACATGATCGCATCGGCGGAAAGGCTTCTGGATGTGATAACGGCGATTGTCGACCCTTCAATCCGGTTCTGCGCGCCGAGGGTCCGGAAAATAGGGCGGGAAAAACCTCCCGCGAGAAAGCCCGTGGCAAGGCCGAGCATTTTCGCCATGAAATCCCTTCTGGGAAGAAGCTTCTCGATAGACATGGTATCCTCCTTGAGAATACATTTGTTCATGTATCCGATTCAGGGTAATGAAGACCTGAATAACGTCATGCTGACGCCATCAAATTTGCGATTCACGTTCCTCTCAAAACGGGAGTAGCGAGAGCGCAGAAGTATTTTCGCCGTTATTGCATGATATAAAGTATAAGAGGAAGCGGGAAAAGTAAAGCCATACTCCGGCGCCGTTCCATGGGATTTTTTGCGAAAAAATGCATTAATTTGTTGACATATCGTATCGATAAAATAGAGGTTAATAACTGATTGGACGATAAATCAATATTCTGGATTGATGGTCAAGGTGCTATTTTTTTTATCAACATATTGGTTGACCGTCCAATTAAATTTATATTTTCAGTTTAATGATTATTGCCGGTCGTCATCCGGCCCGACGGCGGTGCGGCCATCATGCTGATGAAAGGCTGTCTGCACACGCACACCACCTGTTCCGACGGGAAACTGACGCCGCAACAGGTGGCCGAGATCTACGAGGAAAAGGGGTATGACTTCATCGCCTTCACCGATCACGACTACCTCCTCAAGCCAGGGAGCATCGAACTCTACGGGAAGGTGAGATCCGGAATGATCATCTTCGAGGGGATTGAGCTCACGGTGTTCGTGAAGGGATATGTACACGTGAACCGAATACGTGGCGATGGGGATGAGCTTTATGTCCTCAACCATCTAGGGGAATACGATCTGAACATGGGACAGGTGCTTGAAAGAATCGACTCGGTGGCCGCGATGTTCCCGCTGGACGCGGTCGAGATTACCTCCAAGGGATTTCGTAATCCGGAATACGAAATCCCGGAGATCAGGTATCCAAAGATAGCCTCGGATGACGCGCATACGCGTCTGGGCGTGGGACGCGCATGGATCGAGCTCGACGCTCCGAGGGACAGGGATTCGATCATCAAGAGGATCAGGCTGGGGGATTTCTGGAACTGCTACGTGTGACTGTAAACGTGTATAGCATCCGGTGGATGAACGTTATTCCCGGGTTCCGCAATAGTCTATATCAATTACAGGAGGTCATTGTAAATGGGTAAACGAGTCGCGATATGCGCCGTGGCGCAGATCAAGAATGAAGGCGACCTCTGGTATGCCCGCTTTCAAAACATGCTGAAGGAATGCTTTGAGTCCATCATGGGGCAGACGGGAGTGAGCTTTGATATGGAAAAGGGCATACGGAACATCATTACCTGTTCCGATGACGTGTTCGACGCCCGGACCATTTCGAACAACGGGATGACCGATGTTGTCGGTGCGCACTTCCGTGGTGAGGAAAAGATGGCACAGGAAAGCATAAACGGCCTGGGATACGCGATGGCGTGCATCCTCTCCGGTCATGATGATGTTATCCTGTACATGGGCCACTGCAAGGAGTCCCAGACCGAGAGCCGGCGAATGAATATGAATCTTGCGTTCGATCCTTTTTACTGCAGGCCGCTCGGCATGGATTTCATCAATGCCAACGCCATGCAGGCTCGATCTTATATGAAAAAATCAGGAGTGGGCGATGAGCATCTGGCGAAAGTGGTGTTGCGATCGAGAGCGAACGCGAAAAAAAACCCGTTCGCCCGTGAGAACGCACCGATAAGCGAAAAGGACGTTTTAAACTCACCGATGCTCGCGGACCCGATACGAGAGCTGCATTACTACCCGGTTACCGACTGGGCTTACGGGATGCTGCTCTGCTGCGAGGAGCGGGTCGGTGAATTTACCGATAACCCGGTCTGGATCACCGGTTACGGAAGCTGTATGGACAGTTATTTTCTCGGCGATAGAGACCTCGTGTCGAATTTCTCCCTTAAAAACGCTTCACGGCGAGCATACGCTATGGCGGGCGTTAAGGATCCGACGAAGGAGATCGGTGTTTTCGAGCTGTGCGATCACGCCGCGTATCAGATGCCCATGTGGGCCGAAGGCCTGGGGATCGCCGATGACGGAGCGGGCGGCAAATGGATCGACGGCGGTGGAATGGAAAAATTCAATGTGAATACCTCCGGTGGAATGCTGAACGGAAATCCGCTCCTCCTGGGCGGAGCCGCACGGGCGATCGAGTGCTTTCACCAGCTCCGCGGCGAGGCGGGCGAGCGACAGGTGAAGGGAGTAAAGAAAGCGCTCGCTCACGGAACCTACGGAGCCGCGGGACAGCACCAGGCGGTCGTTATTATGGAGAAAGGGAGGTGAACCAATGGCCCACAGAAAGAAAAACAGGAACGTCGGTATAATAGGGGTCGGTCAGACCAAGTATTCGAGCCATCGCGAGGACGTCAACCAGCCCGAGATGATCCATGAGGCGATAAGCGCGGCATTGAAGGACGCCGGGATAACGATGAAGGACATCGACTGCGTCGTCCACGGGAATATGGAACTCTTCGAGATGATCCACCAGCCCGATCTCTGGCATGTGCTGGGAACCGGGGCTTATGGAAAGGATTCGATCAGGATCACCACCGGTGGTACGGTCGGTGCCACCATAGGATGCGCGGCCGACAATCTTGTGGCCTCCGGCATGTACGATATCGTGATGGCTATCGGTTTCGAGAAGCTTCAGGAGGGGCATACAACGGGAGGCATCACCAATATGGCCGATCCGCTGTGGTTCAGGAATCTTCAGACCGGTGCGCTTACCGGATCGAAAGCGTACGATGTGATACGGGAGTTCGGCGAGGAGCGAGCGAAGAAGGTCTCTCTCATGTACCGGATCATCATGGACAAACACGCCTGCCTCAACCCGCTCGCCCACCGCGCATTCGGACTCGAGTTCGAGCAGATCGACGACCTGGTCAGGACATCGCCAAAGCTGGTCGGCGACCTCAAGCTCATCGAGATGTGTTCCCAGTCGGACGGGGCGTGCGCGGTCATATACGCGGTCGAAAAGAAGGCGAAAGAACTCGCCAGGACGCCGGTCTGGGTGCGCGACCACATCACGGTTCACCGTGAGGAGACGTTCGTGATGTTCGGCTACGACGAAAATTATCCGGTTCCCATGACTCATCGTTTCGCCGCCGAACAGCTTTATAAGCGCAATGGCATCAAGAACCCGGTTGAATATTTCGACGTGTTCGAGATGTACGATCCCGCGGCCTGGTGGGCGGTGGACTGGCTGAGGGATTTCTTCCAGCTCAAAGGTGACGAGCATTTGAAGCTCGTCGAAAACAGGGAGATCATGATAGGCGGCAAAATACCGGTCAATCCCTCGGGCGGTGTGATAGCGTCGAACCCGATCGGGGCAACCGCGCTGGTACGCATCGCCGAGGCGGCGCTCCAGGTGCGCGGCGACGCGGGCAGGCATCAGATTCCCACGCCCGTCAATCACGCGCTCGCGTCAGGATTCGGCGGCACCATGTGGACGGTGCTCACGATGCTCGAGAAGGAACTCAACTGGTAAGGGGGGATGATATGGCAGAATACTGGGGCGTAAAAGTAGAAGATATATTCAATACCATGCCCGAACGGTTCAGGCCCGACGGGGCGAAGGGCGTGGATGCTTCGTTCGGGTATGAAATCAAGGACGAAGGCAGATGGAGGCTCTCGGTCAAAGATGGAGCCATGAAGATCGAGAAGGCGGCCGACCTCGAGGGTTGTGTGTCCATCATGAAGGCGGACGGAGAGACGTTTGTCGGCGTCAACACCGGAAAGGTTGACGGCGTAAACGCCTTTACATCGGGGAAGGTGAAGGTCGAGGGGGACTTCGGCGCTTTTGGTAAGACCGCAAAGATGTTCAAGAAATTCGTCATCGGCAAGAAAGAGATGTCCACCGGTGACTACATAAAGGACATGTTCGGCACGCTGGTTAGCCGCTTTCAATCCAAGAATGTACCTGACCTCAATGCGTCGATAACCTACCAGATCGGGGGCGAAGGCGGCGGCGTATGGACCGCGATTATCAAGGACGGCAAATGCGAGCTCAGGGAAGGACACGTCGACAAACCGACGGTGAAGCTGGAGGTGAACGAGGCGAAGGACTGGGTCGACGTGATGCTCGGAAAGTCCGACCCGTTTTCGCTGTTGTCCGCCGGAAGGGCGGCGATCGTCGGCGAGACGGCCCTTGCCATGAAGCTTGGCGAGATTTTCGCCAAGTACCAGCCGCCGAAGGTGGAATTCACCACGAAGGATTTTATCCTGGACATGTTCGGTACCCTGGTGGGGCGGTTCCAGCCGCAGAACGCCCAGGGGCTCGATGTTTCGATAACCTACCAGATCGGGGGCGAGGGTGGTGGAGTTTGGACCGCGATTATCAAGGACGGTAAATGCTCGCTGAAAGAAGGGCACGTCGACAAGCCTACGGTGAAGCTGGAGGTGAACGAAGCGAAGGACTGGGTCGACGTGATGCTCGGAAAGTCCGATCCATTTTCGCTGTTGTCCGCCGGAAGGGCGGCGATCGTCGGCGAGACGGCCCTTGCCATGAAGCTTGGCGAGATTTTCGCGAAGTATCAGCCTCCGGCGTCACTCGGAGGGGAACCCGAACAGGAGTTGCTTGTTTTAAAGAAGACCATATCGGTAAAGCAGCGTTTTGCGACCGGACCGGTGATGGGCAAATTTCTGAATGCGCTCAAGGAAAAAAAACTGATAGCGAACAAGTGTCCCAGTTGCGGAAGAATTCAAATCCCGCCGCGGGAAGTGTGCGCGGAATGCCGGGTTAGCGCGGACGAATGGGTCGAGGTGGGCCCCAGGGGGCAGGTGCGGTATATGGAGTATGTCTATTATGCCAGCCCCGATCCGTTGACGGGCGAAACCAGGGAAACCCCGTATGGGATGGTTAACATACTGCTCGACGGATGCAAGGGGAATGACACCTTCGCTCACCTGATAAGGCGCGATCAGATGGATCTTATTAAAAACGGCACCTATGGAGTTTCCGGAACGCGCGTTCGTCCCGTCTGGAACGACAGGCGTATCGGAAGCGTTTTCGACATCAAGCATTTCGAGATAGATGAGTGAGGAGGGGGAATGATGGGTCTGGATTACGATAAAAAGGATTGCTTTACAGTCGATGGGAAACTCGCGCTCCCCTATACCTACTTCGCGGGAAGGGTGGGAAGCAGGTTCATCACCACCATCAGAGACCAGAAGAAGATTATGGGGGTGAAGTGCAACAAGTGCGACAGGGTGTTCCTTCCGCCGAGGCAGACCTGTGAGCGCTGCATGGAGGACATCCGCAACAACTGGGTGGATGTGGGGAATACGGGCGAGGTCGTCAATTTTACCATCGTGCGGTACGATGACGGTCACCTTCCGAGAAAAGCGCCGTATGTGCTGGCTCTCATCAAGCTTGAAGGGGCGGATACACCATTCACGCATATTCTTGACGGTCTCAAACCGGAAGAGGTCGAGACAGGCATGAAGGTTGAAGCGGTGTTCGCGAAAGAAACCACCAACACCATTCTCGATATTGATCACTTCGCTCCATCAAAGAAGAAGAAAGTGCAGGTATCCGAGCGCGCCCGGGCCGACAAGGCCCCGGCCGCGGTAAAAACAAAACACCAGCCCGAGCTGGATGAAAGGAGGAAAGCGATGTCCAGGAAGGTTATTATCACCGCGGCGCTGACCGGGGCCGCCACGATGAAAAATCAGAACCCGGCCGTACCGTACACGCCAAAGGAATTCGCCGAGGAGGCTTATAAGTGCTATAAGGCCGGTGCGGCCATGGTTCACGTGCACGCGCGCGAGGACAGCGGTATGGCCACCCACGATCACGCACGGATAAAGGAGACGCACGATGCGATAAAGGACAGGTGTCCCGAGCTCATCGTCAACCTGAGCTCCGCCGTCGGCATGGGAAAGACGCCGGAGCAGCGCATAAGCCAGATCGTCCATGTGAAACCCGAGATGGCGTCACTCAATACGAACACCATGAACTTCAGCCTGCTCGACCGGAAGACCGGGAAGATATTCATCGACTTCGTTTTCGAAAACACCTTCACCATGCTGCAGGACTTCGGCAAGGCCATGGAAGAAAACGGCGTTAAGCCCGAAATAGAGGTTTATGACATGGGCGGGCTGGACAACACCATGCTCATAATGAAACAGGGCTTCTTCACCGATCCCATGAACTTCAACTTCGTATGGGGGGTTGCCGGCGGCCAGGCCTTCAGGCCCGACGCTTTCCTGTGTCTCAAGAACGCGATTCCCGATGGCGCCAACTTCACAACCTGCGGTGTCGGGACCGACCAGTTCCCGGCGATCACCATGTCCTGCCTGGTGGGCGGGCACATGCGGGTCGGCCTGGAGGACAACATACGCATACCCAATGGAGAAATGGCCAAGGGAAGCTACGAGCAGGTGGAATGGGCCGTTCGCATCGCGGAGATTCAGGGCAGGGAGCCTGCCACGCCCGATGAGGCACGCGAGATCATGGGAATCAGAAAACGGTAACAGGGTCCGCGCGGGGACGCGGCGCGTCCCCGCGCGATTCGCATTCCACATACACATGGATACGATCATGGAAAAATGCACCTGCAGTGTAGATGAAAGAGGCGTTGCCCGGGTCACTCTGTCGAATCCGCCGATGAACGCGTTCGACGAGGAGATGCTGCTCGGCCTCGAGGAGACAATCATTAAAATCAATAACGACCCGGCGTGCAGGGTCGCGGTGGTAACGGGTGACGGCCCGACGTTCATCGTCGGCGCGGACGTCAACAGGGTACGAGAGGTAAAAACATTTGAGGAGGGCGTGGTCGCCACCTCACGCGCACAGGGAATAATGAATCTCATAGAGAATTCGAGAAAACCCTTTATTGCCGCGATCAACGGGCTGGCCCTCGGCGGCGGTACGGAACTTGCGCTCGCCTGCCATCTTCGCGTGGCGGGAGACCAGGCGCAGATGGGATTGCCCGAAATAATGCTTGGCATCATCCCGGCGTTCGGGGGAACCCAGCGGATGGCGCGCCTTCTGGGACCGGCCCGGGCGCTTGAATACATGCTTACGGCGAAGTTCATCGACATGAAGGAGGCGGAACGGGTCGGGCTGGTGAACAGGGTGGTTCCACACGCCGAGGTTCTCGCTGAAGCGACAAAACTGGCGCGAAGTATCGCATCGAAGGGACAGCTTGCCGTTCGGGCGATCGTGGAGGCGGTAATGGAAGGGGGCAGGCGCCCGATGAATGAAGGGCTGGCGCTGGAAAGCGAGCTCTTCGGAAAACTTGCGTCGACGGAAGACAAGGAAGAAGGCATACGCGCTTTCCTCGAAAAGCGCAAACCGGTGTTTAAAGACAGATAACGGCAATTCCAGGAGGTGGGTAGGATGCAGCTGGTTACCGAAAGGACGGTCAACGAGATATTCCGCAACCGCATGCTTAAATACGGGGACAGGCTTGCGGTGGAAAAGAAGCGCAAGGGCGCATGGGAACAGGCGACCTGGAATCAGTATTTTGAACATTCTCGCTCCGCGGGACTGGGGCTTATGTCCATTGGAGTTAAAAAGGGTGACCGCGTATCGCTGGTCTCCGAGAACAGGCTTGAATGGCTGTATGCCGATATGGGTACGCTCGGAATCGGCGCGGTACTGGTGCCCGTCTATTCAACGCTCACCACGGAGGAAATTGAATTCATTGTGAGCCATTCGGAATCGAAGGTGCTGGTGGTCGAGAACGAAGAGCAGCTCGAAAAAGCGCTTGGCGCCCGGAAAAAATGTCCGCGCCTGGAAAAGATAGTGCTGATCGAAACCGGAGACAGGTCGCTCATGCCACAGGGAGTCGTAAGCTTCGAGGATGTTATGCAGGCCGGACGCCGGAAACACGACGAGGATCCGAAGCTTTTCGATCGGCTGGCCGATGAGGTGGATATTGAAGACCTCGCAAGCATAGTATATACATCGGGAACGACGGGACATCCCAAAGGCGCCATGATTTCCCATAAAAACATAATGGCGCAGATCAAGGCGCTCGCCTCGGTGGAGCCGCAGTACGGCTTTGATACCGACCAGACCGTCCCCTTCCTTCCGCTCAGTCATGTTTTCGAGAGGATCGCGGGCCATTTCTTCGGCATGTATGTCGGTCTCACGTCCTCCTATGCGGAGAGCATGGACACCATTGTCGCCGACATACAGGAAAAGCGTCCGACGGAGATCCTTGCCGTGCCGAGAGTGTGCGAGAAGGTATACCAGCGCATCACCATGCAGGTGCGCAACGAGCCCGCGTGGAAACAGAAGGTATTCTTCTGGGGGCAGAAGGTCGGCGCGAAGATCAGTGACTTCAGGGAGCGGAAGAAACGCATACCGCTTCTGCTGAGGATAAAGTATTTCATCGCGTTCCGGATGATATTCAAGAAACTTCAGAACGCGCTGGGCGGGCGCGTTCGCTGGATGACGGCATCGGGGGCGCCGACCGCGAAGGAAATCATCCAGTTCTTCAATGGTGCGGGGATTCAGGTAATAGAAGGTTACGGGATGACCGAGCTGACCGCGCCGGCGACGATGAGCAATCTGGCCGACTACCGCATCGGTACGGTGGGCAAGCCCCTGCCGGGCGTCGACATCAAGCTCGACAACGACGGTGAGATCCTGGTGAAAGGGGACTGCGTCGTGAAGGGGTACTGGCGCAACGAGGAAGCGACGCGCGAGGCCTTCACCCCGGACGGATACCTGCGGACGGGTGACATAGGCATCTTCACCGAGGAAGGGTTTCTCATCATCACCGACCGTAAAAAGGACCTTATAATCACCTCCGGAGGAAAGAACGTCGCGCCGCAGAACATCGAGAACCTTTTCAAGAGCGACCCGCTCTTTACCCAGTGTATCGTAATCGGCGAAAAGCGAAAATACCTCACGGCGCTCATCAACGTCGACCGCCAGATCGCGGCCAAGCTTGCGGAAGAACGCGGTATCGGGTTCGAAGACCCGGAAGAACTATTGGAAAAACCGGAGTTTTTGAAGGTGCTTGACGAGCATGTGGCCGAAAGGAATTCACACCTCGCCAAGTACGAAACGATAAAAAAGTACCGGATTATCAGACAGGATTTCTCAAAGGAGACGGGGGAGCTGACGGCAACGCTCAAGGTAAAGCGCAAGGTTGTCCAGGAAAAATACGGATCCGTTATCGAGAGCATGTACGTGGAGGATGCGGCACAGGCCGGATGAGCGGGAATATGAGGAAAAATCCATACAGGGGGACGGAAGCATGTCGGCTGAAGTGATGGAGAAAAATATCGAGCTTAAGTCCGGAGTGAACAGGGTTTTCACCAATCCGGATGCGGACGCGGCGCGTGAGTACTTCCGCGGGAAATCGCGGGCGTTGAAGCCCAAGCTTGCCACGGTGGAGGAAGTGGTGCGCACGATGATCGGCGACGGTGATTATATCGCCATCGGCGGATTCGGCGCAAACAGGATTCCTACAGCCATCTGCCACGAGATCGTCCGGCAGGGGAAAAAAGGCCTGGGTTTCGCCGGCCATACCTCGACGCATGACTTCCAGATTCTTTCGGCCGGGGAGGCGTTCAACAGGTGCGATATCGCCTATATTATCGGGCTCGAGGCGCGCGGACTCTCTCCCAACGCGCGTCGGTACATTGAAAGCGGTAAGGTGGAGTTGACCGAATGGACCAACGCCACCCTGTCGTGGAGGCTCAAGGCCGCGGCGATGGGGCTCTCGTTCATTCCCGCGCGCAACATAATGGGCACGGACACCTTCAGGTACAGCGGGGCCAAAGAGATTCTCTGTCCGTTTACGGGGCAGAAATACGCGGCCTTTCCCGCCCTGTATCCCGATTTCGCGGCGATCCATGTGCACGAGTGCGACATCTACGGTAACTGCCACGTTTACGGCGCTTCGGTATCGGACCAGGACCTGGCCAAGGCGGCCAAGCGGGTGGTGATAACCACCGAGCGGCTGGTGTCCACCGAGACGATCCGGCAGCGTCCGGAGGCCACCTTCATCCCCTTCTGGTGCGTCGACGCGGTCATCGAATCGCCGTACGGAAGCTATCCCGGCAACATGCCCTACGAGTATTTCTCGGACGAGGAGCATATCAGGGAGTGGCTCGCCGCGGAAAAGGAACCCGAATCGCTGAAGAGGTTCATGGACAAGTACATATACGGTACGAAGAACTTCGGTGAATACCTGGCGCTCTGCGGCGGAATTGAAAAGATGAACAAGCTCCGCCGCATCGAGCTTCTGATCGACAAAAAGTAGGAGGACGAAATGGCGGACTACAATCCCATGGAGCTTATGATCTGCGTCTCGGCGCGGAACCTGGAGGACGGCGCGACGGTCGTGGTGGGGACGGGCGCGCCCTGCGCGGCGGCAATGCTCGCCCAGAAGACGCATTCCCCGAACCTGTGCATAATGTTCGAGGCGGGCGGCGTGGCCCCCATCCTTCCCTCGATGCCCATATCGGTCGGCGATTCGCGGACGTTTCATCGTGCGATCATGGCGAGCTCGATGCCCGAGATAATGGAGACCTGCCAGCGCGGCATGGTGGATTACACCTTCCTCGGCGGCGCGCAGATCGACATGTACGGCAACATCAACTCGACGATGATTGGAAGCGACCACGCGAAGCCGAAGGTGCGCTTCCCCGGATCGGGGGGAGCCAACGACCTGGCGTCGCTATGCTGGCGCACGATGATGATGACGGTCCAGGATGCGAAGCGTTTCACCGACAAAATAAATTTTATAACTTCTCCGGGCTATCTGCAGGGCGGAAACTCCCGGTACGAGGCGGGACTGCCGAAGGGCACGGGGCCGTACAGGATAATCACCAACATGGCGATCATGGGTTTCGACCAGGAATCGAAATGGATGAAGGTGCTTTCGATCAATCCGGGCTATTCGCGCAAGGACGTGCAGGACAACTGCGGTTTCGAGCTGAAGTGGGCCGACAGCATAGCGGACACCGATCCCCCTACCGCGGACGAGCTCAGGATATTGCGCGAGGAGGTCGATCCGCACCGGTATATTATCGGACGGTAGTACAGGGAGAGCGTCTTCCGGGCGCGGGATGGTTCGCGCGTGGAACAGTACCGGCGAGCGGCCGGAATCGACAGGATGGAGGGAATAATAATGGCGGATGTATTCAAGGGCATCGAACCCATGGTGTATAAAAGCAGGATAAGCGTTCCCTATCACTGGTGGGCGGGAGAGACGGCGTCGAGGTTCCTGGTGGCGCTCCGTGACGAACAGAAGATTATGGGCACCAGATGCGCGGCATGCAACAAAACCTATCTCCCTCCGAGGAAAAACTGTCCGTCATGCTTCGGGGCTTCGATGCAATGGGTGGAGCTCTCCCCCGAGGGCAGTGTTGTGACCTTCACGGTGGCGCGCAGGCAACTGGCCTCCATCCCACGAAAGGTGCCCGTCATCTTCGCGCTGATAAAACTGGATGGGGCGGACACCGCGATGCTGCATTACCTGGACGGGGTGGATCCGGGGAAGGTAAAAATCGGCATGAGGGTGAAAGCGAAATTTTCGACGGACCGCGGGGCGAGGATGCAGGATATCGACTGTTTCGTTCCGAAGGCCGAATAGGGAGGGGCCATGGACAGAGCGGCAATCATTGGAATAGGGATGACGAAGGTCGAGGCGAAAAAAATCGATCAGACCTTCGCCGACATGGCATTCGAGGCGGTGCGGAAGGCGCTCGACGACGCGGGTATGACGATCAATGATATCGACAACGTCATCACCACTTCGAACGATTTCTGGGACGGGCGAACCATCTCATGCATGGCGGTGGGTGACGCGAGCGGCGCCTCGGACAAAAACGTTTCGTGCGTGGAGGGGGACGGGACGTTCGGGGCGTTTTACGGTCTGGCCAGGACCCTGTCGGGCTCCTATGGCACGACGCTGGTGACCGGACACTCCAAAGGCTCGCAAAGCGTGTCGAGCCTCATCACGAACGCCGCCTTCGATCCGATATACAACCGTACGCTGGGTGCGGACATGATAACGGCCTGCGCGATGCAGGCAAACTCCTACATGACGCGTACCGGTACGTCGTCCGAACAGCTCGCGCGCGTATCGGTAAAAAACCACGGCAATGCGCTGAAGAACGAGAATGCACACCTGGGCATGAAGCTTTCGGTGCAGGACGTGCTCGGTTCGGAGATGATCGCCGATCCGCTCCACCGGCTCGATTGTTCACCGGTCTCGGATGGCTGCTGCGCCATCATCATCGCCGATGAAACGAGGGCCAAAAAGTCGAAGAAGAAACCGGTATGGATCAAAGGGGTCGGGATGTGCGCTGACGCCTACTTTCTCGGCGATCGCGACCTTTCGCGTTCCGACTCGCTGGTGAAAGCGGCGAAGACCGCTTATAAAATGGCCGGGATAGGCTCCCCGGACAAAGAAATCGATGTCGTCGAGCTGTACGACGCGTTCACCTATCAGGAGCTCATGTGGCTCGAGGCCCTCGGGCTGTGTGCGGACGGCGATGCGGGCAAACAGCTGGAAAAGGGCGCGTTCGAAATCGCCGGCAGACTGCCGGTTAACGCCTCGGGCGGACTGATGGGAGGGCACGCGGTCATAGCGGCGGGACTTTACCGCATCGCAGAGCTCGTGCGCCAGATACGCGGCGAGGCGGGTAAATACCAGGTCGGGAAGGCCGATACGGGCCTGGCGCACGGCGTAAACGGCCTGGCGGGCCAGTCGCACTGCGTATGGATTCTCGGTAAGGAACGCTAGGAGGGACGGCATGGCAAAGCGAGTCGCGATAGTGGGAACGGGCCAGACCTTTCATAAAAGCCACCGGCCCGATGTAAACGGACAGGAGCTCATCAACGAGGCGGTGCTGGCCGCGCTTGCGGACGCGGGCATGAAGATGAGCGATATCGACGCCGTCATCATCGGCAACATGGACCATTTCGAGGGAATCAACTACGTTGACTGCTGGAGCGTGGACGGTTCCGGCGCCCTGATGAAGCCGATAATCAAGATCACGACCGGCGGAACCACCGGGTGCACAATAGCGATAGGCGGCTATCACCTGGTCGCCTCGGGGGCTTTCGACAGGGTGCTGGTTATCGGCTGGGAAAAAAACTCGGAGTCGGACACCTCGGGGGCGATCACCACGGCGTTCGATCCGATCTGGGATCGCCTGGTATTCGCCGGGGCCATTTCCGGGCTTGCCGCCGAGGCCCAGGCATATATGGCGCGCTACGGCGCGACGGACAGGGACGGCGCAAGAGTTTCGGTGAGGGACAGGAAGCACGCGCTGAACAATCCGCACGCGCAGCTTCGCAAGGAGGTAACGCTCGAGGAGGTTCTCGCCTCGCCGATGCTGGCCGATCCGATCCATCTGCTCGACGTCTGTCCACGCACCGACGGGGCGTGCGCCGTCATCATGGCGTGCGAGGACGTCGCGGAAAAGATCTGCAAAACGCCCGACTGGATATGGGGTACCGGCAACCGGCATTCCTATGCTTATCTCGGTGACGCCGATTACGGCAGACTGACGAGCATGAAGCGCACCTCGACCGAGATATTCAGGAAGGCGGGTATAAAGGAGCCGCGCAAAGAGATCGGCGTAATCGAGCTCTATCAGCCCTATTCATTCGCGGGGATCATCTGGATAGAGGACATGGGAATCGTTGAGCCGGGCAAGGGCGCCGAATTCATCTGGAGCGGCGCGACCGATATGGGCGGGGAGCTTCCGGTAAACCCGTCGGGTGGTGTTATCTCGTGCAACCCCATCGGTGCCACGGGACTCGTCCGATGCGCCGAGGCGGCGATGCAGGTGATGGGCAGGGCGGAGGGGCGACAGGTACCCGACGTCAATTTCGCGGTGAGCACGGGTTTCGGCGGGTGCTGGTGGACCGACATGATCCTTCACGGAAAGAAAAAACCGAACTACTAGGAGCGCTGAAATGGCAGAAAGAGAGCATATAGTCATCGAATCGGGCGAGGCGTCGCAGCCTTTCGATTACGCGGTGGGCATGCACGGATCGAAATTTTTCACGGAACTGCGTGATAATAAAAAGCTCGTTGGTGTTCGCTGCCCGAAATGCGGAAAAGTGTATATTCCGCCTCGCGGGGTCTGCGGGCCGTGTTTCGAGGAGATGAACGACTTTATCGAGGTCGGTCCCGGCGGGGTGATAGGCACGTACACGATATTGCGCTTCGCGTTCATAGACCCGGAGACCGGTCAGCAGAAGCCGGTGCCGTACGGTTACGGATTCATCAAACTCGACGGAGCCGATACCCTTTTTCAGCATTATATCGATATCGTTGACGAGAAGAAGATAAAAGTGGGTGCCAGGGTGGAAGCGGTTTTCGCCGACGAACGCAAGGGAACGATCAGGGACATACTGTATTTCAGGGTGACCGATTGACGGACGGTGTGATGATAAACGCCGCGGAAAGAACGCTGGTGAAGGACGCCGCCGCCTGCGCGATGGTACTGACCGGCTCGGACAAGATACGATCCGGTTACGGGAACGGGGATTGCCTGCTGCTCGATTTCAGGAATTCGGTATTCGCCCTTTCCGACGGTGCCGAGCGGTATGCCCGTGCGTCACGCCTGCTGCTGGAGCGGCTTTCGACGGCGATCGAAACGCAGGGCGCACCGGCATGCGCGGACGAATGGAGGGATCTGGCCAACAGTGTCTACTCCGATCAGAGTTACCAGCACAAGGCGACGTTCAGCTGCGCGGCCCTGCTGGGTACGGCCACGGCGAGGCGGCTTGTCGTAACACATGGCGGAGACAGTATGGTATTCGTCGTCAACAAGCTTTCCGGGGCGATCGAATTCCGCACCGGCGTGGACATGAGCTTTGCCGGAAGGAGCAGGACGGTGGCGAACGTAGACGAAATCGACCTGGGGAAAGGCGAGTTCAGGATAGTCCTCTGTTCTGACGGTCTCATCGACGTTGCGCGTTTCGCCGGCAGGGACCTGGCGGGGCTCCTTTCCTCCACGGCGCTCAGGGTCGAGATAAGGAAAATACCCGAGCGCGTGAAGAAGGTCATTGCCGACTCACTCAAGATGGAACGGAAAAAAGAGTACGACGACATAAGCTTCATCGTGCTCGAACCGTCGATGATGGGCGCGACGAGCGACCTTCGGGTTGTAATGGGGGGGACCAGTCCCGGCGAGGAAGAGGAATACCAGCGGCGGGTATTGCCCGAGAGAATTTTCAATAAGTGGCTCGGAGTGGATGAGATGGCGGCGCAATCATCGCTGATCAATTCCTGCGGCATAAGGATATTGTAGTGCTGAAATGGGAGAAAAGTACAGATAAATTGGTTGGTCATCCAGTAAAGAATAGTCGGAATGGAATGGAAGAAAAAAGAATCAACGACATAGGCATGATGCGCCGATCGCAGCTGACCAAGGCGACATACAAAGTTGTCAGCCGGAAGGGTTATTACAACTTCACCATCAAGGACATCGCGAAGGAGGCGGGGCTTTCGGCGGGGCTGGTGCATTATTATTTCAAGGACAAGCAGGACCTGCTCCTGAATTTATTAAAGGAAATGAACCAGAATATACGCGACTACCTTAACAGGGAGTTCGAGAACTGTACGACACCGCTTGACAGGTTGATGGCCTACATCGACCAGGCGTTCGGACTGGTCGAGAAGGAGAAGGAATACTTTTACGTCCTGATAGATTTCTGGACGCAGGTCAACCACAACAATCGAATGCGTGCGGCGAACATCAAGCTTTTCAAGAGTTACCGTGACGAATGTGCGGCAATCCTCCGGGAAGGCGTTGAGGAGGGGAACTTTATCGATATGGACGTGATGTATACGGCGACGCTGATCATCTCGCTTATCCAGGGAACCATCATTCAGTACATCATCGATAACGGGGCCTTCGATTATCAGCGGTATGCGCAGAGAACCAAAGAGCAGATCGTAAAAATGATACTGAAACAACAATAAAGGGCCGGCCGGCCCGTAAAATTCTAGGGAGGCGATTATGGAATTCGGATTCACCGAAGAGCAGATGATGTTCAGGGAAACAATCTACAAATACGGTAAAAACGAGATATACCCCCTGTGCGAGGAGGCCGATCTGAAGGCCGAATTCAGCTTCGAGGTCTGGAAGAAGCTGGGGGCGATGGGTCTTCTGGGGCTGCCGTTTCCGGAGCAGTACGGCGGGTCGGGCGCGGACGTTGTAACCTGTTGCCTCGCGGCAGAGGCGCTCGGGCACGCCGGCGTTGACAGCGGACACATGCTTGCGCTCGGCGCGCACACCTATCTGTGCACGGACACGCTGTACAAGCATGGCAACGAGGCGCAGCGGGAGAAGTTCGTTTCAAAACTCGCTTCTGGGGAATGGATCGGCTGCATGGGACTCACCGAGCCCGGTGCGGGCTCGGACGCCGGGTCGATTCAGACGACGGCGGTGAAAAAGGGCGATCGATGGGTGCTCAACGGGAGCAAGACGTTTATTACCAACGCGCCGGTGAGCGATATCTGCGTTGTGTATGCCACCGTGGATAAGGCCAAACAGCACCAGGGAATCACCGCGTTCATCGTCGAAAAGGATTTCAAGGGATTTTCAACCGGGAAACCCTTCCATAAGATGGGCGTACGCGCTTCGGCGACCTCCGAGGTGTTCCTTGAAGACTGCGAGGTCCCCGAGGAGAACGTGCTCGGTGAAGTCGGCATGGGTTTCGCCTATACGCACGAAACGCTCTCGTGGGACCGGAGTGCGCTTCTTGCGCCCTTCGTCGGCGGCCTGATGTTCGCGCTCGAGCAGTGCGGGCAGTACGCGACCGACCGCGTCCAGTTCGGCAAGCCAATAAAGAGTTTTCAGGCCATTCAGCACAAACTGGCGGATATAAAAGTCATTATGGAAGCGTCGAGGATGGCGGTCTACCGCGTGGCATTCGACAAGGACTCGGGTATGCCGCTCAATCACATGCACACATCGATCGCCAAGGCCTTCATGGGCGACTGGGGGATGAAAGCCGCGTCGGAAGCGGTTCAGATATTCGGTGGTTACGGCTACATACACGATTACCCGATCGAAAAGATGCTGAGGGACGCGAAGCTCGCCCAGATCGGCGGCGGGACTTCCGAGATCCAGCGCTTCATCATATCGCGCCTTATGAGCTTTTAACCGGCTCTCAACGAAAAGCGAAACGTCAAAAAGGAGAACATCGATATGGATTATACAATGACCGATGAACAGAAGGCGATAAAGGAAAACTTCGCCAATTTCTGCCAGAAGGAGATCGCGCCCCGCGCCGCGATGCTGGACAGGGCGGGCGAGCACGAGGTGTACCCGCTCATAAAAGAGAACATGAAGAAACTGGCCTCGATAGGCTACATGGGAATGCCGCACGAGGAGCAGTATGGAGGCACATCGAACGATCTGATCAGCCAGGCGATAGCGGGGGAGGAGGTTGCAAGGGCATGCGCCTCAACGTTCCTGTCGTGCGGCGCGAGCTACGGGCTTTTCGGAATGCCGCTCAAGCTTTTCGGAAACGCGGAGCAGAAGCGGAAATACCTGCCGGGTATAATCAAGGGGGAGATCGTGGGATGTTTCGGCCTGACGGAGCCGGAGGCCGGTTCCGATGCGGCGGCGATACGCACCACCGCGGCGAAGAAGGGCTCGGAATGGATACTCAACGGCACCAAGACATTCATAACGAACGGTCCGATCGCGGATGTCGCGCTCATCATGGCATATAACGACAAGGCCGCGGGGCCCGGCGCCGGCGTCACCGCATTTCTGGTGGACAGGGACGCGCCCGGCTTCTCGGTGGGAAAAGCGTTTGACAAACTGGGATTCAGGGGTTCTCCTACGTCCGAGCTCGTTCTGGAAGACTGCAGGGTCCCCGAAAGCGCCGTACTCGGCGACGTGGGGCATGGATTTATTCAGGCCATGCAGACGCTCGAGTTCGGCAGGATAGGGATGGCGACGGTGGCGCTGGGGATCGCCGTGGCCTGCATGGACGAGGCGAACAAATACTCCAAAGAGCGCAAGGCGTTCGGAAAGCCGATCAACCGCTACCAGGAGATTTCGTTCAAACTCGCGGATATGATGATCATGACCGATATCTCACGCCTTCTCATATACCGTGCCGCGTGGGCGAAGGAGGCGAAAGACCCGGAGTCGGCGGTGATAGCGTCGTGCGCAAAGCTCTTTGCCAGCGAGTCGGCCACCCAGATAGCGAGCATGGCGGTGCAGGTGTACGGCGGTTATGGCTATATAAAGGACTTCGCCGTCGAGCGTCTGTATCGCGACGCCAAGCTGGGAGAGATAGGCGAGGGAACTTCTGAAATACAGCGCGTGCTGATAGCGAAAAGCATCCTGGCGCGCTTCAAGAAATAGAGGAGGGGCAATGGCGATCGATACAAAATTCATCGGGAAGACATGGCCGGACATCTCCTACGACGTCTGCAAGGAGAAGATACGGGAATACGCGAAGGCCATAAAGAACCCGGACCCGCACTTCGTCGACGAGGAATTCGCCAAAAAATCGAAATACGGATGCATCATCGCACCGCCGACCTTCTGCGTGGTTTTCGGCGGGGCGCTGATCGAACCGATTTTCTTCGACAACGAGTTGAACCTCAATCTCATGATGCTGGTCCACGGTGAACAGGAATTCGAGTTTTTCGAGGTTGTGAAGGACAGGGACACCATCACCAGCACGGCGAAAATAACGGACATCGTCAACAAGGAGAAGCTGGACGTGCTGACGGTCGAGGTGCTCAGCAAAAACCAGCACGGACGAAACGTTTGCAGGGGAATCTACACTTTCGTGGTAAGGAAATAGCCATGGCGGATAAAATAACGACGGGGACGACGTTCCAGGCGCAGGAAGTCGTCGACAAGTATCGCGCCATCTATTACGCGGGCGCGTCGGGGGATTTCAACCCGATACACATCGACCCGGAATTCGGCAGGATGGTCGGGCTTGGAGGGGTCATCCTCCACGGACTGTGCGCGCTCGGTTTCGTCGCGAAAAGCGTGACCGACTGGGCCGGCGATCCAGGCAGGCTGAAGAAGCTGAAATGCAGGTTCGCGACGCCGGTGCACATAGAGGACACCATCACCGTTGCCGGCGAGGTACTCGACGTTTCCGGCGGGAGAGCGACGGTCAGCCTCAGGGTGACCAGGCAGAACGGCGACGAGGTCGAGAAAAACGTTATGGCCGAGGTCGAGGTATAGAGGGTGCGCGTGAGGCGAGGTTGGAACATCCATATCCCCCTGTAAAACGCAGGGGGATATTTGTTGCTGGAGGCATATGATGGGAAAGACCGCCTATCTGTTCGATCCGATTTATCTCGAGCACCAGACCGAATGGGGACACCCCGAACGCGCGGAACGCCTTATCGCCATTGACTCGTTGCTCCAGTCGAAGCCCTATTACGAAGAGCTTGTGCGAGTCAAGCCGCGGCGGGCAGATATAAAGCACATCGAGCTGGTGCATGATCCCGCTTACGTCAGGCGGGCCCGCGAGGAAATAGAACGCGGAGACGAATATTTCGACTCGATGGATACCTCCGTCTGTACGCGGTCGTACGAGGTCGCCCTGTATGCCGCGGGCGGGGCGCTCGCGATGTGCGACCTTGTAATGGAGGGAAAGGCGGATTACGGTTTTTGCGCGGTGAGACCTCCCGGACACCACGCCGAAAGGGATTACGCCGCGGGGTTCTGCATCTTCAATAACGTCGCGATCGCGGCACGCTACCTCCAGACACGGCACAAACTCAAGCGCATCGCGATCGTCGACTGGGACGTCCACCACGGCAACGGAACCCAGCACATGTTCGAGAAGGACAGATCCGTACTGTATGCGAGCCTGCACCAGTTTCCTTACTATCCGGGGACCGGTTCGCTCATGGAAAAGGGCAGGGAGGACGGTATCGACTTCACGCTCAATATCCCCATGGACGCCGGCAGCGGCGACGCGGAATACCGTGTCGCCTTTAAGGATCGTATCGTGCCCGCCCTTGATGACTTTAAACCCGAGTTCATCCTCATTTCCGCGGGCTTCGACGCGCATCGCAACGACCCGCTTGCCGGTATCGATCTGTCTACCGGCATATTCGGTGAATTCACGATCATGCTCATGGAAGTCGCGGCGCTACATGCTGAAAACCGCGTGGTCGCCCTGCTCGAAGGGGGCTACAACCTGGATTCGCTCGCCGCAAGCGTGGAAAGGATGATGCGGGCCTTCGCTGGGGCCTGAATCAGCGGGAGATTATTCCGAGCGCGTATTCACCATAAAGCACGGCGATCGAGATGGCGAAGCTCGCCAGCGTAACGACCATGCCTGCCTTGAAAAAGGGCCAGAAACGGAATGTCACCCCCTCCTCCCGCGCGCACTCGATGACTATGAGGTTCGCCATGGCGCCGATGATCGTCGCGTTTCCGGCCAGCGTGGCGCTCGAGGCGAGAGCGAGCCATAGAAGTTCGCTCCCCGCCGCTTTCAGGATAGGCAGCATCACTATGGTGTAGGGAACATTGCTGACGATCTGCGAGAGGAGAAGCCCCAGCCCGTGGAGTATGCCGAGTCCCGCGAGGTCGCGCGACAGTGGCGCGTGGTCGATGATCGGCTGGAGAAAGCCCGTCCTTTCGACGCCGTCCACGACGATAAAAAGTCCGGCGAAGAAAACGAGCAGCACCCAGTCCACCCGTTTGATGACCTTCGACGGCCGTACCCTTCCGAAAAGCATAACCAGGGATGCCCCCAGCAGGGCGATGACCGGGATCGGGATTTCGAGCACGGGACTGAGGAAAAACATCAGGATCACCAGCAGGAATATGGGCACCGATATCCGCATTGAGGTATGGTCGTAGTTAAAACCGTTGCCATTGAACGTGATGGTATGCCCGGCCCGGAAATCGTCGCGATAGAAGAACCTGATGATGAAAACAAGCGCGACCATCCCCAGCACTGATACGGGTAAAAGCAGGAGCAGGAAACGGGCATAGGGTATGCCGGAATTGATGCCTATAAGAATGTTCTGCGGATTTCCGGTTATGGTCATCGCGCTTCCGATGTTCGAGGCCATTATTTCGGCGAAGAGATAGGGCACGGGATTGAGTTCCCCGGAACGGCAGATCCGCAATATGACCGGCGTAAAGAGCAGGACCACGGCGTCGTTTACCAGGAATGCGCTCGCCACGCCCGTGGTGAAGACGACAAGCCACAGGAGCTGGGAGGTGTTTCTTGAGAAGGCGATGCTGGTGCGTGCGATCAGGGTGAAGAAGCCGTCGATTTCAAGCACGGATATGATGATCATCATGCCGAGGAGCAGGAAGATCGTATTGAAATCGATCGCCCTCACGGCATCGTCCATCGGTACCACCCCGAACAGGATCATCGCCACCGCGCCGAAAAAGGCGGCTGACGGCCTGTCGATGTTGATGCCGGGAAGACGGGTGAATATGATTCCGATATAGGTGGCGATGAATATTATGAGGGCGGCGGAAGCCATGCGCGGAATCCTGTGAACCGAAAATTGTTTTAAAAGACAGATCGACGCCTGATCCCGTTTAACGCAAGCAAATTTTCAGTTTCCGTCAGGGGGGGCGCTTTCGTGAGGCAGACAAAGGCCGCCCTGACGGGCGGCCTTTGTCGTTTCAGTGCGGCCGGAGTCTAGAAGTGATCGCAGAGAAGCTCGAAATACGCCTTGGGGTGCTCGCATGTCGGGCACTTCTCCGGGGCTTCGTTGCCCTCATGGATGTATCCGCAGTTGCGGCAGATCCATTTCTGCCTGGTGTCTTTTTTGAATACCGTGCCTTCCTTTAGGTTTTTAAGGAGGGTTAGATACCGCTGTTCGTGGTGGACCTCCACCTCGGCAACCTTCCGAAAAAGAAAGGCTATCTCTTTGAATCCTTCCTCCTCGGCTGTCTTCGCCGCTTCGGGGTAGAGCTTCGTGTGTTCCATGTTCTCGCCCTCGGCGGCCTCCTTCAGGTTCTCCGCCGTGGTCCCGATAATGCCGGCCGGATAGGAGGCGGTGATTTCGACCTCGCCGCCTTCCAGAAACTTGAAGAAGCGCTTCGCGTGCTCCTTTTCATTCTCGGCCGTCTCGAGAAAAATGCCGGCTATCTGCTCGTATCCTTCCTTTTTCGCGACCGATGCGAAAAAGGTGTATCGATTGCGCGCCTGGGATTCGCCCGCGAACGCGGCGAGCAGATTTTTTTCGGTTTTCGTTCCTTTAACGCTCTTCATTGATCCTCCCGATATTGATTATATACGTTGATAGAAACCGCGGGAGCTCCGAAGCCTCCCGCGTGTTCAGTGCACGATGATAAAAATCCGGCGGTGTGCTACGCTTTCCAGAGACCGTGGAGATTGCAGTATTCCCTGGCGACCGGTTTGTCCGCCACGACCTTGAACAGGGCCTCGGGCGCGTCTCCCGGATTGAGGAACTGCCGATAGCTTTTACCGTCGGCGATGAGCTGCACCCACATGATCCAGTGTTTGTCTTCCATCGGGTGCGGGGCGCTTCCGACCTTCACCTTGATGCCGTCGGCGGTCTTCTCGATCTCGGGAACGTGCTTCTCCTTTGACGCGTCGGTGGTGTTTTCCGAGAGCAGCTTCATCGGCTGACCGCAGCAGACGAGATCGCCGCCGCCGACATGAAGGACCTCGACGATATTTCCACAGACGTCGCATTTATAAACTTCCAGCTTTTCCTTGACCATGTTGCCTCCGTTGAATTTTCTTAAAAATGCGGTGCCGCGTAATTCTCGCGGGGAACCTATTTGGACGTCATCACCTTACCTCTGAATACACGATAAACAAACGCGGTGTATATAATAACGACCGGAAGGCCGATAAGCGCTATTCCCAGCATCACGGTCAGCGTTTTCACGCCGGAGGAGGCGTTGTACATCGTGATGTTGAGCGCGGCTTCGCCCGTGGCCTTTACCAGGTTGGGGAAGTGGGTGGCCCCGACGATTCCCCATAGTCCGGCGAAAATGAGGGATGACATGCCGAACGAAAGCCCCATCCTCCCGCCGGCGGTGAAACGCCGACAGAGCAGCCATGCGACGACTACCACGGCGGCCGAAGCCCAGACGAGCGGACTGGTCAGGCTTTCGGGCATGTAGATCACCGTTGCCGCGAACGAAAGGAGCAGCGTGACGATGAAGAGAATCCAGATTCCGCCGAAAAGATCGAGGGCGCGCTTCTGGACCGTTCCGTCGGTCTTCATGGCGATAAACGTCACACCCTGCATGAGCACCGCCGAAAGACCGAGCAGGCCGATTGCCAGCGGGTATGGCCGCAGGAGCGTGAAGAAATTACCGGTGAAGTCCATCGACGCGGCGAGCGGAACGCCGACGATCACGTTGCCCAGGGCGACACCGTAAAGGAGCGAGGGAAGGAGGCTTCCCACGGTGAACGCGGCGCTCCACAGACCGCGCCGTTTTTCATCATAGTACCAGAACTCCATCGAAACCGCCCGGAAAATGAGCGCGAACAACACGAGCATGAGCGCCAGGTAGAAACCGCTGAATACTGTCGCGTACGCGTGCGGGAAAGCGGCGAACAGAGCCGCTCCTCCGGTGATCAGCCAGACCTCGTTCCCGTCCCAGAACGGCCAGATGGAATTGAATACGGCAAGCTTTTCCTCGTCGTCTTTGGCCAGGAAGGGAAGCAGGGAGCCGGCCCCCAGGTCGAATCCATCGAGGATTGCGTAGCCGGCCAGCAGAATCCCTACGATCACATACCAGGACGTCTGTAAGAATGCCAGTGTTTCCATGGTGGAATCTCCTTTGTAAATCCCGTTACGATCAGTAAGCCTCGGCCGCGCCGGGTCCCTTCTTCACGATCTTAAGGAGTATCGCGATGAACACGACGAAAAGCAGAACGTATATCAGTGAGAACATGATCAGAGAAAAAAGGACCTGCCACGCCGGTACGACAACGGAAACCGCGTCGGCGGTCCTGAGCACACGGTATACGGCCCACGGCTGGCGACCGACCTCCGCGGCGATCCATCCGAACTCGTTGGCCAGATGCGGCAGCGGGATCGCGGCGATAAGCGCGACATGGAACCATCTGGCCGTGTACGCGGTACCGCGGAAGAGCATCAACGCACCGACCGCCGCGAGCAAGGCGAAAAGCGATCCGAGCGCGATCATTACATGATACGAGGCGTACGGCAGGAGCACCGGGGGCCTTTCGTCGGGTTTGAACTCATTGAGCCCGAGGACCTTCGCGTTTGGGTCAAAATAGGCCAGCAGGCTCAGCATCTTCGGAATGGAAATTTCTAAATAGGTTTTCTGCTCGCTCTCGACCGGGATTCCAAACAGGGCGAGGGGAGCGCCTTCCATGGTGTTCCAGAGCGCCTCGAAGGCGGCCATTTTCTCCGGTTGTGTTTTCGTCACCTGGACCGAGCTCGAGTGCCCGGAAACGAACTGGGCCAGCGCCGAAAATATGAAAATTATAAGCGATATCTTCAAGAGTATTTTCGAGAAGGACTCGTGGTGCTTGTTGAGCAGATACCACGCCGCGAGGCCCGCCAGGAAGAGCGAACCGGTAATCCACCCGGCGAGCATGGTATGCAGGTACCTGATAACAGTGGACGGGTTGAAAACGGCGGCGTAGAAGTCCGTAAGCACCGCGCGGCCCCCCTCCATCGCATAACCGGCCGGGGTCTGCATCCATGAATTGGCGATGATTATCCAGAAGCCGGAAAGGTGCGCGCCGAAAAAAACCAGGAAGGCGGAAAGCCAGTAGACCTTCCGGGAAACGCGGTTCCGGCCGAACAGGAGCACCCCGAGGAAGACCGATTCCAGGAAAAACGCCAGGATTCCCTCGGCGGCGAGCGGGGCGCCGAAAATATCGCCGACCAGGCGCGAGTACTGGGCCCAGTTTGTGCCGAAGGAAAATTCCAGGACGATCCCCGTCGCGGTGCCGATCACGAAAATAAGGCCGAGTATTTTAATCAGAAACGAGGAAATCGTTTTGTAGATCTCCTCGTCCGATTTCAAATACAACGTTTCAAGCACAAGGATGATCAGCGTGATTCCGAATGTCAGCGGCGGGAAGATAAAATGAAAGCCCGCCGCGACGGCGAATTGAATGCGGGAAAGAAGAACGACATCCATTGTATACCTCCCGGGTAAGCCGTATTACTTTTCGGGCTCGAAAGAGTCCTTTTCGACTCCGCAGACGGGGCACACCCAGTCGGCAGGGACATCCTCGAAAGCGGTTCCGGGTTTGACGCCGTTGTCGGGATCTCCGACGGCCGGATCGTAAATGTAGCCGCACACGGTGCATACGTACTTCTTCATATGGTCCTCCACGGGGAATTGATATGATTGTATTCTGTACTCGAACGGGAACCGTAAATACGCGGACCGCCGCTTGATTATTTAACCCGGGCGGTGTATCCCGCGCTTTTAATCACATTGATAACGGCATCCACGTCCGCCGTGCCGCTGACCTCGACCAGTTTTTGTTCAAGGTCGATAGCGACTTCCTCGACTCCGTCGAGATTCCCGAGGGCGTCGTTTATGCGTTTCACACAGTGCTGGCATGACATGTCCTGCACGATTAATTTCATCTTTCAGCTCCTGCCGGATGTACTGAGCTTCCGCCGCGACGGAACGATTTCTTAATTAGGATAAAACAACGATATTACGAAATCAAGAAAAATATTCGTCATGTCCGATGTTCCGGGAGAGCGGATTCCGGTCGCTCGCGGTGGAATCCGGTCCCGGACATCTTCTATATATAGGAGCTACAGCGCGGATTCCAGCTTCCCGGCGATCTCCGAAAGGATTCCGTCGTCGGGGATGTACTGGATCCTGATCCTGTCGAGCATCGTGAATCCGCATCCTTCCAGTTCCCTGTGGACGAGCTCGACGCTCTGCCCGCCCCATCCGTACGAACCGAAGGCCAGACCCGTGCGCCCCTTCGGCGCCAGTCCCTTGAAATACGCGAGAAAGGCCGCGACATTCGGGAGCATGTTGTTGTTGAGGGTCGGTGACCCGACACAGATGTACCGGGCCGTCAAAACATCGGTCATGATGTCCGAGATATGGGTGAGCTTGAGGTCGTACATCGCCGTCTGAACGCCCTTGTTTTCGAACGCCCCCTGAATCGCGTATGCGATTTTCCGGGTAGAGTTCCACATCGTATCGTAGATGATGAGCGCCTTGTTTTCGACCCGGTTTTCCGACCACGCCGTATACTGTCGAATGATGTCCGCGATCGCATTTCGCCATAGTATGCCGTGGCTGGGCGCGATCATGTCTATGTCGAGCGGGGCCGCCGCCTCGAGCGCCTTTTTCACCTGGGCGGAATAAGGGAGAACGATGTTTGCATAATACTTTTTGGCCTCTTCCATGATGATGTCGGCGTGGTATTCGTCGTCGAAGCGTTCGGAGGTGGCGATGTGCTGGCCGAACGCGTCATTTGAAAAGAGTATCTTCTCCTCGGGGCAGTAGGCTATCATGTTGTCGGGCCAGTGAACCATGGGCGTGAGGACGAATTGAAGGCCGCGCTTCCCCAGCCGCAGTTCCTCACCGGCTTTCACCGCGCGGATGTTGAGGTCTTCCCTGTAATGCTGCTTGAGCCCCTTTTCTCCGGCCGGGGAGGCGAGAACCTCGGCGTTTTTCGCGATCCGCTTAATGAGAGGTATGGAGCCCGAATGATCCATTTCGACGTGATTGCATACGATATAATCGATCTTCGCCGGATCGACCACGGCCGAAATGCGCGCCAGCATTTCATCGTAGAGGTAGTGCTTCACCGTATCGATGAGCGTTATCTTCTCGTCGACGATAAGGTACGCGTTATAGGTCGAACCGCGCTGGGTGAGATATCCGTGGAAGTTCCTGAGGTCCCAGTCGATCCCCCCCACCCAGTAAATTCCTGCCTTGAGCTCTATCGGTTTCATCGTGTTCTCCTCGCGACGGCGTCGAATATGATCCGCTTTGAGAGCCGGTTTATCGTGTCTCCCGGTTTCTCCTAAGGTGCCGTTTCCTTCCAACGATCGTTTATCCCGTGCTCACCCGGATGTCGGATTTACGGGTTTCCATTGGTAAGTCGCCTGGTGCAAAGGTTACTTCCGTGATCGTAAAAAATCAACAATTTCCCTGTTTACCAGGGAAGGGTGAGTCTCCATAAGGGCATGCGGCCCCTCCGCTACCATTACCAGCCGCGAACCGGGAAGCAGTTCATGCATTCTCCTTCCTGCCGCCGCCGGGACGAGACGGTCGCCGGTCCCATGCAGGATGAGCGCGGCCGTGTGAATATCGGCAATGCAGTCCTCCACCTCCCAGGGGGGGGTGCCGAAATTTCGCAGGATCCGAAGAAAGGCGTACGTGTAACCACGGGTGCGCGACGGCATGATGTACCGGTTGATGTAGTCATCACTCACCGCGATCAGTCCGTTGGTGTTGATCGCGCTGTTGACCAGCCTTACGACCGGCTTGAAATTGAAGAGGATCAGGAATTCGCCGAGCAGGGGGTAGCGCATGAGACGAAAAGCGAGATTCCCGTTATGCTCGTGGTGAAGCCCGGCACTGCCGATCAGCACGAGGCTGTGGGTCATCGAGGGATACAGACAGGCGAACTTCAGGGCGACGGCCCCTCCCATCGAATGCCCGGCAAGATGGGCGCGGCGTATTCCCATCACCTTCATGAACTCCCTGACCTGGCGGGCGTAGAGGTCGAGCGAGTAGCGGATTCCATATGGCTTGTCGCTCATGCCGTGGCCCAACAGGTCGATGGCGTAGACACGGAAACCGGCGCGGGCGAGAGCGTCGATATTGGCCTCCCAGGACAGGGTGGACTGGCTGAAGCCGTGGATGAGGATGACGGCCCGGCCTTCGCCTCGTGTACGGTATGCCGTGGAATAATTGAGTATCGGGACCGTGCTGAGTCCCGTCTGCCCCGCACGCAGCCTTTCCGTTGTGGGTTTCAAGCCCTCGACAATGAGCGGAACGAAATAAAAAACGAGAAGGCAGGCGATGATGAATGTAATTATCTTTTTGATCGATACCATGACGGTTATGGCTATACTATCGGCCCGCGGTGTTTGCAAGTAATAATTGAAAGGAGGTCCGGGTAAAAAGGGCGTATTCCTGATGTCGGGTAAATGACGGTAAGTCATGATTAAACCGACGAACGCATGAAGGTATACTCTATTTACTGCTTGAAATGGCGGGTGACAGGCGTACGATAGCGCTATGGAGGTGCCCAATGGCAGAAGAGATTAAAAAAGCGAGACGGCGCGGTGCGGACAGCGTGGTACGGGCGATCAACGTCTTGGTCATCATTTCCTGGGTGGTGTTTCTGGTGGCGTTCATGGTCGTGTCGATCTCCGGGTCTTCAGGCGGGGGGCCTTCGTACGGCACCGTCAGGGCCGGAGGCGCGGCGCTTACCGGCTGGGCTATCGCCCTGATGGCGGTACAGTTTCTCCTCAGCGTTACCGGTCTCATCGTGCAGTCGAGCCGCATGAAGCGAAAAAGCGACCGGTTCAGCAAGTCGCTGATTGTTTTCGCACTGCTCTCTATCGCGGGCCTTTTCTTCTTCATATTCGCTTCGGCCTGACGTATTCGATATGGAGTTGTGCCACACGGCATGTACACCGCGTGGCGCGGGTTCGTGCCATCATCATCTATAACAGGTCGACCGGAACGCTCGCCGGGTCGACCGCGGGGGAAAACGATGCATGAATGGCGGATTACGCCCGTTGAGGCCGTCAGGCTGCAGCGTGAGCTTTCGAAACGGATATCCACCGAGGGCAGGCCGGCGCGCATTGAGCGTGTTGCCGGGGTGGATGTATCGACGGGTGGTCCGGACGGGCAGGGCCATTGCTGTATCGTCGTCCTGGGCTTTCCCGATCTCCATCCGGTCGAGGAATCCTTTTACTCCGGTGAGGTTGCGTTTCCCTATATTCCCGGCCTGCTGTCTTTCAGGGAGGGGCCGCTCTTTCTGGGTGCATTCGCGGGGCTTGAGGCGCGGCCGGATGTGCTCATCTTCGACGGGCAGGGAATCGCGCATCCGCGCCGCTTAGGTCTGGCATCGCATATGGGGCTCTGGCTGGGCATGCCGAGCATTGGATGCGCCAAATCGCGGCTGTATGGTTCTTATGAGGAGCCTTCCGCGACGCGCGGTTCTTGCTCGGGATTGTTCGATGAAAGCGGGGCCAGGATCGGCGTTGTGCTTCGCACAAGATCGGGCGTCAGGCCCGTTTTCGTCTCTCCCGGGCACCTGATAGGGATCGAAGAGTCGGCGGATATCGTGCTCGCGTGCACCGGCAAATACCGGGTACCCATACCGACGCGCATGGCGCATGTTCGCGCCGGCGAGCGGCGCAGGTCGTTTGCCGGGTGAAAACGACGACATGTTCAATTTTTTCTTGACACTGGCGGCGGAGGGGCGGCTATACTCAGCCTGGATCGCAGGAGAGACTCCGCTCGCACGGGAGCGCCGAAGGGGCAAGTCCTTATAACAATGGATGAAACTCTCAGGCAAAAGGACTGTGTTCCATCGACATCCTGGAGAGTCCCGGCCAGCACGGGCACCGAAGGCTATAAATCCCCCGGGCGGGGATAATATCTCAGGTAGAAAGACAGGAGGAAGGCGCGTTGCAAGACCGTCTTCCTTTTTTTATTTCCGGGAACTCCATGTCCCGCGAACCGGGAGGTAAACTTTGTTCCATCCTCTGAAAACGCGGTCGTCGATATGAGGCATATCGTCATCATCGGGCTTGGAAGCGCCGGCTACGCCGCGCTCATGACGATCAGGCGCACGGCGCCGAAAACGCGCATAACCGTAATCGATCCAAAGCGAAGCGATCTCATGCATCCCTGCGGTATTCCCTATGCACTGGGGGGCCACGTTCCGGTTGCGGGCCTCGAACAGGACATCTTCCTTTCGAAGATGAGCGTTGAAAAGCTTGCGGGGAAGGCTTCCCGGATAGACGGCGAGGCGCGGAGCGTAACCGTGCACACGGACGACGGAGAGCGGGTGATCTCGTACGATGCGGCGATCATCGCCACGGGGAGCGTCCCGGCAATACCGCCGATAGCGGGAGTGGAACGCACGCTCTATAACGGCCTCTACCCGCTCGCGACCGTCGACGATTTAAAGAAGATACAGGATCGCCTGGATTCTTCGGTGCGGGGGGTCGTAGTCGGGGCGGGAGCGATCGGTCTGGAGGCGGCAATAGGACTCCGCAAACATCTCAGGGCGGTCACCCTCTTCGAAATGAAGCCGCAGGTTCTGCCGGGCATCCTGGACCCGGAGATGTCCGTGCCGGTGCGCGAGCATCTGGAATTTCACGGTATCGAGCTCATCACCGGAGCCTCCATCGACGGCATTCTGGGCGGCGACGCCTTCGCGGGCGTGACGAGCGGTCCGATGAAGTACGATGCCGAAATAGGCATACTCTCCGCCGGCTTCAGGGCGAACACCGAAGCGGCCGCCGGCTCGGGAATAACGCTCGAATCGTCGGGCATTACGGTGAATGAGAGGATGCAGACCTCCCTGCCGGGTGTTTACGCGGCGGGTGACTGCACGGCCGCATGGTCCGTCATCGACGGCTCCAGGCTTCCCGCGAAGCTCGCCACCGGCGCCTATCGCCAGGGCATCGTCGCCGGCGTCAACGCGACCGGAGGTGACATCGTCTACCGGGGAACGGCCGGGACCTTCGTCACCAGGGTCGGCAATCTCGAGGTTGCGGGCACCGGCTATACCACGGAGGCCGCGAAGGCCGCCGGGTACACTCCGGTGGAGGGAAAGATCCGGACCGGCATTCTTCCGGATTATTTCCCGGGCAACACCGAGATATCACTCAAAGTCATATGCGACCGGGGATCGGGGCGGTTTCTGGGGGCGCAGGCGGTTGCGGAGAAGGGCGCGGCCGAGCGCATCAACCTCGTGAGCATGGCGCTGGAAACCGGTGTGATGCCGGTCGATTTCTGGAGGATCGAGCTCGCCTACTGCCCGGCGGTAAGCGAGGTGATAGATCCCCTGAACAAGGCGGTCGAATTCGCGTTAAGGAGGATTGCCCGATGACACGGAGGACGGCGCTCTACGAGGAGCATCTGGCCCTTAAAGGACGCATGGTCGATTTCGCGGGATGGGAGCTTCCGGTGATGTATTCGTCGATCATCGATGAGCACACCGCAACCAGGACGAAGGCGGGTCTGTTCGATGTATCGCATATGGGTGAGGTCATCATCCGGGGAGCCGGTGCGGAACGATTCCTGAGCCTTCTAATTCCCACGAGGATGAGCAAGCTCTCCCCGGGGACATCGATGTACAGTTGCCTGTGTCGCGAAGACGGCGGCGTGGTCGATGATATCTTCATTTTCATGATTTCAGAGAATGATTACTATGTCGTGGTGAACGCCGCGACGATCGACGGGGATCTCGAATGGATGCGCGCTCACGCCCGGGGTGGTGTGGAAATCATCGACGTTTCCTCTGAAACGTCCAAAATTGACTTGCAGGGGCCCTCCTCGCGCGATATCCTGAAAAAGGTCGTCGGTGATGAGCGCGCGGGTAACATGGAGCGCTTTCAGTTCTTTTATACCGAATACAAAGGCGTCCGGATGATGGTTTCACGGACGGGCTATACCGGCGAAAACGGATACGAGCTCTTCGTCCCGAACGACATGGCGGTTCCGCTGTGGAGGGAGGTTCTCGGTGCCGGAGAGGAGTTCGGCATCAGGCCCGTCGGCCTCGGGGCGCGCGACACGTTGAGACTGGAGGCCGCGTATTCACTCTACGGACACGAACTGTCCGATACAATCACGCCGGTCGAGGCCGGCCTCGGCTGGCTCGTCACCGGCGAGGATGAATACATCGGGCGCGCCGTGCTTACTGCGCAGAAGGAAAAGGGGGCGCCGCGTACCATGGTCTGCTTCGAGCTCGAGGGCAGGGGCGTGCCGAGAGAGCACTGCGCGGTCATGAAGGACGGTGTGGAGATCGGTACAAGCACCAGCGGCGGGTTCTCGCCGACGTTTAAAAAAGGAATCGGGATGGCGCTCGTAAAGACGGGTGCTCTCGGAATCGGCGATTCTTTTTCGCTCCTTATACGCGACAATCCGGTTCCCGCGAAAGTGGTAAAGCGCCCGTTCTATGCCTTCAACGGCTGAGAACGACGGAAAGACGGAATCGAAGCTATTTATTCCCGGCACTGCCCGGTCAAATACAATCGGAGGAATGCATGAGCCATATACCGGAAGATTTGAAGTACACGAAGGACAGCGAGTGGATCCGCATGGATGATGAATTCAACGCGACCTGCGGCATAACCGACCATGCCCAGGAAATGCTGACCGATATCGTCTTCGTGGAGCTTCCCGAGTCCGGCATGGAAGTCTCGCGGGGAGAGCAGGTGGGCGTGGTCGAGTCCGTCAAAGCGGTATCGAACGTTTATTCGCCGGTTTCGGGAAGGATTGCCGAGGTCAATGCGGCACTGGAAAATTCGCCGGAGCTTCTCAACGGCGATCCCTACGGCGAGGGATGGATATTCAGGATCGAGGTTAAATCACCGGGCGAGCTCGACGACCTGATGGACGCCGAAGCCTATGCCGCCCACATAGAATCGGAGAAGTGACATGAACTATACGTGCAGCCCCGATGACGACCGGGCGGTCATGCTCAAATCGATCGGAGTCGCGTCCATCGATGATCTTTTCGCGGACATCCCCGGGGCGCTGCGTCTCGGTGGAAAGCTCGATCTTCCCGCAGCGCTCTCGGAAATCGAGGCCATGCGGCATCTCGAGGAACTTGCCTCGAAGAACCGGCCCGGGCGCTGCTTCGCCGGCGCCGGTGCTTATCCGCATTACCTTCCCGCGGTGGTCGACGCGCTCGCATCGCGCTCCGAGTTCTACACGGCCTATACGCCGTATCAGGCCGAGGTGAGCCAGGGCACACTGACGGCGATCTTCGAGTTCCAGACCTTCATCTGCAGGCTCACGGGCATGGACGTCGCCAACGCGAGCATGTACGACGGCGCGACGGCCCTGGCGGAAGCGGTCCTCATGTCGGTGCACGCGTCGGGCGGAAAAGCGGTGGTGGCGGGCGATTCACTCCACCCGCATTACCGCCAGGTGCTCGGGACCTACTGCCGGGCAAACGGCATAGATCTGCGCACGACGGGCGGCGACGGGGGTGTGACGGATATGGCGTCTCTTGCCGGAGTCCTCGACGGGGCATCGGCCGTCATCACGCAGAACCCCAACTTCTTCGGCTGTATCGAGGACGTCGCGGCGATCACGGATGCGGCTCACAAAGCGAAGGCGCACAGCATCGTCGTGGTGACCGAGCCGCACAGCCTGGGAATCCTGGCGGCGCCCGGAAAGCTCGGCGCGGATATCGTCTGCGGCGAGGCGCAGTCGTTCGGTAACCCTGTCGGTTTCGGCGGGCCCGCGCTCGGCATTCTCGCGGCAAAGGCCGAATTCATGCGCCGCATGCCGGGCCGCCTGGTGGGGCGGACGGTCGACGCGGACGGGAAGGAGGCCTACGCGCTCACCCTGCAGACGCGCGAGCAGCACATACGGCGCGAGAAGGCCACATCGAACATCTGCACCAACCAGGGGCTGTGCGCGTTGAGGGCTGTCATCTACCTTTCGACTCTCGGCAATTCAATACGGCCGCTCGCGCGGCTCAATCACGGGCTGGCGGCGAGGTGCAAAAAAGCCCTCGCGGCGAACGGTTTCGAACCGGTGTTCGAAAGGCCCTATTTCAACGAGTTCGCGGTCAGGTTGAAAAACGCCCCGGCCGCCATGAAACGGCTTGAGGGCGAGGGATTCGTTCCCGGCGTACACCTCGGGGATTATTACCGTGAGTATGCCGACTGCCTGCTCATCTGCTGTACGGAGATGACGGGCCCGGCCGAGATCGACGATTTCGTGGAAGCGGTCAGGCGGTGCGCGCGATGAAGAAACTTCCCTTTCTTGACACCGCCCCGGGAAGCTGATCGATACCGCTGTAATGTTATCATGGAAAAGAGGTAAGAACATGCCGGTGATATTCGAAAAGAGCAGATGCGGGAGGAGCGCCTATTCCCTGCCTCGCTGGGAGCTCGATGACGCGGACCCCATCCCATCGGCCCTTTGCAACGACGGGGTGGACATGGTGGAGGTGAGCGAGGTCGATATCGTCCGGCATTATACGGCGCTCTCGCGCATGAACTTCGGAGTGGATACGGGCATGTACCCGCTCGGAAGCTGTACCATGAAATACAATCCCAAGGTCAACGAACGTGCCGCCTCGCTCCCTGGTTTCACGTCCCTGCACCCGCTTTCTTCCCCGGCCCTGTCGCAGGGAGCGCTCGAGGTGTTGTACGAGCTGTCCGAGTACCTTTCCGCCATCACCGGGATGCGGCGTTTTTCGTTCGCTCCCGCGGCGGGTGCGCACGGCGAGCTCGCCGGGGTGATGGTGATAAAGAAATACTTCGAAAAGAAGGGCCGGAATCGCGGCGTGATCCTCATCCCCGATTCCGCGCACGGCACCAACCCGGCATCGGTGGCGATGTGCGGCTTCGAGGTGCGCGAGGTGCCGTCGACTTCCGAGGGCGATGTCGACGTGCGGAAACTCGCCGCGATGGTCGATGAAAACGTGGCGGCCATGATGCTCACCAGCCCCAATACCCTGGGGCTGTTCGACAGAAACATCGTCGAAATTTCGCGCATGCTGCACGAAAAGGGAGCCCTCTTCTATTGCGACGGCGCGAATCTCAACGCGGTGCTCGGCGTGGCGAAGGTGCGCGATATGGGTTTCGACCTCATGCACATAAATCTGCACAAGACTTTTTCGACACCGCACGGCGGCGGCGGTCCCGGCTCGGGGCCGCTGGGCGTCAGCGACGCGCTCGAGCCATTCCTGCCGGTACCGGTGGTGCTGAAAGGGAAGGACGGTTTCTACCTGGAGCACGAGCGTCCCGATTCCATCGGCAGAATCCATTCGTTTTTCGGCAACTTCCTGATAGCGCTTCGTGCATACGTGTACATCCGTATGCTGGGCCCCGAGGGCATCCGTGACGCCGGGGAGACGGCCGTGCTCAACGCAAACTATCTGCTTTCCCTGCTCCGCGGGGAGTACAATCTTCCGATAGACCGGATCTGCAAGCACGAGTTCGTCATCAATGATAAGGACGTGCCGAACGGCGTCACCACCAACGACATCGCCAAGCGCATACTCGATTTCGGTTTCCACGCGCCCACGGTCTATTTTCCGCTCCTCATTCCCGGGGCGATCATGATCGAGCCGACCGAGACCGAGAACAGGGAAACCCTGGAGGCCTTCGCCGCGGCGATGATCGCCATAAAGCGCGAGGCGGAGAGCGATCCGGAAACGGTTAAAAGCGCACCGCACTCAACGCCCGTGAGAAAGGTCGACGCGGTACTGGCGGCGCGTAAACCGGTGCTCAAATGGGAGGCGTAGCCGGGCGTATTCCCCGCTGGATCAGCCTTAAAATCCCCGGCGGGGCCGACTATGTCCGGGTGAAGGGCGTTATTGAACGCGAAAGCCTGCACACCGTATGCCTCGAAGCGCGCTGTCCCAACATCGGCGACTGTTTTTCGTGCGGTACGGCGACGTTCCTGATAATGGGCGACGTCTGCACGCGAAACTGCCGTTACTGCGCCGTGCGGCACGGCAGTCCCGCGCCGGTAGATCCGGACGAACCCCGCCGCGTGGCGCGCGCGGTAGCCGAGCTCGGACTCGAATACGCGGTCGTCACTTCGGTAACGCGCGACGACCTGCCGGACGGCGGCGCGGCCCTGTTCGCCGGGACCGTGTCGGCCATACGGGAGCTCTCTCCTTCGTGCCGTGTCGAGGTGCTCCTGCCGGATTTCCGCGCGGATATGGAGAATTCCCTCTCGCGTGTTGTCGGGGCCGCTCCGCATGTCATCAATCACAATATAGAGACCGTCGGACCGCTCTTTCCCGTCCTGCGTCCGCAGGGCGATTACGCGCTCTCGCTCAGGCTTCTCGCGCGCGCGGCCTCCTCGGGCATACCGGTCAAGTCGGGCATAATGGCCGGTCTCGGGGAATCGATGGATGATATTCGCGCCACCATGGACGATCTGCGCCGTGCGGGTTGTTCGATCCTGACCGTCGGGCAGTATCTTCGCTCGCGAAGGGAAAACCATCCCGTCGCGAAATACTATACCCCGGAAGAATTCAACTCGATCGGAGCGATCGCTGAAAACCTCGGTTTTACCAGTGTGCTCGCGGGGCCCATGGTGCGCAGTTCCTATCACGCCGGGGAGCTTTCAGGCCGGTGACGATACGCGGCGCGGCAATGAAGGCCCCCGGCGAGAAGTTGCTGCGGGTACGCCTCGATATCAATGGGGGGACGGTAAGTGCGGCGCGTATCAGCGGCGACTTTTTCATACATCCGGAGGAGGCGGTGGCGATGCTGGAGGACGCACTGAAGGGGCCGTGCGGCACACGGGCGGCGGTGCTGGCCCGGCTCGAAAAGGCGGTTATATCCGGAAACATCGAGCTCGTCGGCCTTTCCATTGTGAGCATCGCGGATTGTACTCTTCGGGCTGCCTCCATGCGCGATGCGGGGGATGGCTGATGGAAAAATGGCGCCTGATCCTCGACCCGCCCCGGAGGGGCCCGGTCAACATGGCGATAGACCTCGCCCTTCTGCGTTCGCTCTCCCTTCGGGCCTGTCGGCCGACGCTCAGGCTGTACTCGTGGGAACCGCCGGCCCTTACCATCGGTTACTTCCAGAGAATCGAAGAGGAGGTGCGCGAAGAGGAGTGCCGCCGCGAGGGAGTGACGGTTATCCGGCGCGTCACCGGCGGAGGGGCCGTCCTCCACGAGCACGAAATCACCTACAGCGTATTCATTCCCCTCTCGCACCGGGCTGCGCCTCAATCCATCCGCGAGTCGTACGAGCTGCTCTGCCTGCCGATTGTGGACACGCTGAGGGGGCTCGGCCTCGACGCGGAATTCAAACCGGTTAACGATGTCCTGGTGCACGGGGCCAAGGTTTCGGGCAGCGCCCAGACCCGCAGGGAAGGAGTTCTGCTGCAGCATGGAACGCTGCTTGTCGACGTCGATGCGGAACGCATGTTCCGCCTGTTGAACGTGACGAAGGAGAAGTCCGCGTCCGGTACGCCGGAGGGCCGTGTGACATCGCTCCGGCGCCTGCTCGGCGGGTGCGTGATGGAGAAGGGATTCGCGCCGGAGCTTTCCGTACGGCTGGCGCGCGCGTTCGAGGCCCGGCTGGGGTGCTCGTTCGAGGAGGGGGGCCTCGACGCCGGGGAGAGGGAGGATGCCGTACGGATGGAAAAGGAACTTTTCGACCTTGAGGCGTGGAACCGCGACCGGTCCATCCGGCCTGTCTTTACGGGCGGGCCGGTTAAAAGAAGTCGCGCTCTTCCAGCTTCTTCTTGATGGCCGAGATCTGCGCCTCGTTGCTTATGATCTTTGAGAGCTTCCGCTCCATGTCCTTGTCCAGATCGACCTGTATGGGTTTCTGGTAAAAATTGACGGCCAGCCGGTTGCCCTCCCTCACGAACTTGCAGAAAACGGTCACCCGCGGCTTCAGGTAATCCTTCTGCCCGAGGTCGCGGATCATGGCCAGCTCCTGTGTATTGAGCTCACAGAAATCATTTTTGGTGTAAAAGCTCTGCGAGTGATTGAGTATGGGCGCGACCTTGTTTATAAAATCGCTGATGATGTCGTAGTCGAAATGAACGTCGATGGTGTTGACGATGGCCTTGAGTGCGTATTCCGTCGAAACCGCTTCACGAAAGGGTCTCTTCGATGTGAGCGCGTCGTAGATGTCACATATTGAAACGATCTTGGGGAAATCGGGAAGGTTTTCGTACGGCAGTCCGTAGTATCCGCGATTGTTAAATTTTTCATGATGAAAAAGCACGGATTGCAGCACTATGGGGCTCACCCGCTCGATATTCTTGAGTATCTCGTAACCGAGCTGGGGATGGCGCTTCATCTTCTGCACTTCGGTGATGTTGAGCTTGCCTTCCTTGTTGAGCAGCTGCTTGTCGATGCGGGTGGAGCCGATGTCGTGCAGGTATGAGCCGAGCGTGATGTACTTGATCTCGTCGAGCGAGAAATTCGCCCGTTTTTTGGCGAAAAGAGCTGCCAGAATCCCCACGTTCACGGAATGATTGTAAAGGTACTCGTCGTGCGATTTGAGATCCTTCAACAGCTCGACGGCCTCGATGTCGGTCGTGTTGAGGTCGTTGACGATTTCCTCGACCACTTTTTCGGCGTCGCGGAGCGAGGTTCGCGAGAGCTTCTCGGTGTTCATGATCTCTTCCATGATCTCGCGCGACTTGTTGTAGGCTATTTTCATGCGATAGGCGGGAATGACGGCGCGTTCACCGGTGTCGGTGTAATAAAGCGTCCTTCCGTATTTTTCCTCTATCTGGGATATCTTTTCGGCGGTGAGCACGGCCCGGGCTTCGAGCACCATCTCACCGGTTTTTGAATACAGCGGATAAATGAAGCTGTTGTTTGCCCTGAGGTACTCAAGGTCAATTTTTATCTTTCTTGAGACCATATTTCCTTCCTGCTGATATATACGAATATGGACATTCGGCCCCGTTTTTGTCAAGCGAAAGGCCTGGTGTAAACCGGCCGTTCGTCGGCATACAAGATACGGAAAAAATGGGCGGGAAAAAAGCAAAATTCACCGGTGTAATCACCGTGGAGGCGGACCTGAACGGAAAAAGGCTTGATTTACGGAAACACCGGGTCGTAGAGTACACGGACCATGGGCTACCTTTCGGCGGCGGAATAATGAGGATATCTAAAAACCGGGTGCTCTCCGCGGGAGGCGTTGCGCTTTTTATCGCACTCCACTCCCTGTCGGCCTGCGGAGATTTTTCGTCGGTGCGCGACCCGCGCGCGCTGTATATCCATCTCGGGTCGGAGCCGGGGCATCTCAATCCCATCACCTCGACTGAAGCGGTGGCTTCCTCCATAAACCAGCATATCTACGAAACCCTGCTGGATCGCGACTACGATACGGCGGAGCTCATTCCACAGCTCGCCGAATCGTGGACGATATCGGGCGACAGGCTGAGATACCGGTTCAGGATAAGGAAAGGCGTGCTCTGGAGTGACGGGGTCGAGTTGACCGCGGATGACATCGTTTACTCGTTCAAAACGATCAAGGACCCGAAGGTGGCCTGTGCGCCGCTGAAGGTATATTATATCGACGTACGCGACGTCCGGAAGATCGACCGCTACACGGTCGAGTTCCGCTATTCAAAGCGCTACTTCCGCGCGCTCGAGATCTGCGGGACGATCCCGATCGTGCCGAAACACGTTTTCGGGGACGGTACGGACTTCAACACGCATAAAAACAACCGGTTCCCGGTCGGAACGGGGCCGTTCAGGTTCGAACGCTGGGATACGGGCAAGCGCATAGTGCTCGTGCGGAACGAGCGATACAAGGGGAAGGCGCCGGACCTTCACCGAATCGTGTACCGAATCGTCGCCGAGCCGAACATCGCCCTGCAGATGGTGAAGAAAGGGGAGCTCGACGTGATGTCCGTGCGCGCCATCCAGTGGGTACGCCAGACCAACTCGGAGAAGTTCCGCAAGGGGTTTCACAAACTCGAGTATTATCTTCCCACGTACAATTACATCGGCTGGAACGCCGCCCGGCCGCTTTTCGCCGACCGACGGGTGCGCCTCGCCATGACGCACCTGGTCAACCGCGAGGCGATTCTCGACAAGCTGCTCTTCGGTATAGGCGAGATCGTGACCGGTTCGTCGTATATTTACAGCAAGGGCTACGACAAGAGCATCAGGCCATGGCCGTACGATCCGGCAAAGGCGCGGGACCTCCTCGCCCGGGCGGGCTGGCGCGACACGGACGGCGACGGAATACTGGACAGGAACGGCAAAAAATTCTCCTTTACCTTTACGATGCCTTCGGGCAGCAAGTTCGCCGAACGCCTGGGGACCATAATGAAGGAGGACCTGTCGAAGGCCGGCATCGAGATGGACATCAACCGCTACGAGTGGGCCGTCTTCGTGCAGAAGCTCCATCAGCGCGATTTCGACGCCGTCACACTGGCATGGTCTCTTTCCTGGGAGGACGACCCCTACCAGCTCTGGCATTCGACCCAGGTGGCCGGCGGCTCCAACTTCTGTTCGTTTAAAAACGCGGAGGCGGACGATATCATCATTCGCCTGCGCGAGGAGTTTGATGAAAAAAAACGCGTCGGCATGTATCACCGCTTCCACCGCATCCTCCACGAGGAACAGCCGTACACGTTTCTCTACTGCACGCCGGCGCAGGTGGTGGTAAGCCGGCGTTTCGGGGATGTAAAGGTGCATCTGCGCGGCCTCAACTATCTCGAATGGAAGGTGGCGGCGATCGATGATTAAATATCTTGCCAGACGCCTTCTCCTGCTCGTGCCGACCTTCATCGGCATAAGCCTCATCACCTACGCCATGATCCGCCTCGCGCCAGGCGATTACACGACCCTGCGCGCCGGGCTCCAGGGCGAGCTGAAGGCCGGCGCGATCGGCACCGAGATCATCGAGCAGGAAAAGAAGCTCTACGGTCTCGACAAGCCGGTGATCGTCGGATACTGGGACTGGTTTACGAAGCTCGTGGTGCTCGATTTCGGCGTCTCGCGAAAGGACGGCCGGCCGGTGGCGGAGCGGATTGGAGAGGCCCTTCCCATCACGCTCGCTCTCAACATCATCAGCATGATCATCGTGTATATCATTTCGATCCCGGGCGGGATCGTGTCCGCGCTTAAAAAGGACTCGCTGTATGACAGGGTCTCGAGCCTGGTACTTTTCGTGCTGTACTCGCTGCCGTCCTTCTGGGTGGGCCTGCTTCTGCTCATGGTTCTTTCCGGGGGCGATTACCTGAACCTGTTTCCGCTGGGTGGGGTCATCTCTGACTGGGCCGAGGATTTTTCGTTTTTCGACAGGATGATAAACATCGCGTGGCACCTCGCACTGCCGGTGGTGACGCTGACCTACGGCGGATTCGCCTTTCTCTCGCGTTATACGCGGGCGACAATGCTCGACGTCGTCAACCAGCAGTACATCATGACCGCGCGCGCCAAGGGCCTCTCGGAAAAGCGTGTGGTGATGGTTCACGCCTTCCGCAACTCGCTCGTGCCGCTGGTTACGCTCATGGCGACGATCCTGCCCGGGCTTCTGGGCGGGAGCGTCATCGTGGAATCCATCTTCTCCATACCCGGCATGGGCATGCTCGCCTTCGAGGCGATACTCGCGCGCGATATCCCCGTCATCATGGCCATCGCCTCGATCTCGGCGGTGCTGACGCTGCTCGGAATTTTAATCGCGGATATCATGTACGGGGTCGTGGACCCGCGCATAAGGCTGGAGGCGCGACGATGACGGCGGCGAGGGGGTACTGGGCGGGCGTCTGGAGGGAATTCCGGCGTAACCGCTTCGCGTTTGCCGGCCTGTTGGTGGTGCTCGCGCTTTTCGCCGTGGCGCTTTTCGCGCCGCTGATCGCGAACGACAGGCCCTATGTCTATGCGACCGACGCCGGAGTCTATTTCCCCATCCTCTTCGATTATCCCGAGCTCGCCGGTAAAAATTTCCGGGACGAGGCCGGCGGGGCCTTTGTCCTCATGCCGCCGGTGCCCTACACCAGCTCGGAATACGATCTCGACGCCATCGTGACACCCCCGAGCCCCCGGCACGTCCTGGGCACCGACGAGCAGGGCCGCGATCTCGCCGCGCGAATGATACACGGTACGCGCGTATCGATACTTGTGGGCTTTATAGCTGTTTTCATATACGTGGCGATGGGCGTCGTCATCGGAGCGCTCGCCGGTTACTACGGCGGCGTGGTCGACATGGTCATATCGCGTTTCATCGAGATCATCATCTGCTTTCCGACCTTCTTCCTGATCCTCACCATACTCGCGCTCGTCGGCCCCAGCCTGGTCAACGTCATGCTGGTCATCGGTATTACGGGATGGACCGGGATAGCGCGAATCGTCCGCGGTGAGTTTTTGAAAGTGCGCGAGATGGAGTTCGTGCAGGCGTCGCGGGCGCTCGGGGCTCGCGACCGCTCCATCATCTTCCGGCACATGCTGCCCAACGCGCTCGCACCGGTGCTGGTTTCGGCGACCTTCGGCATCGCCTCCACCATCCTTATTGAATCCTCGCTCTCATTTCTCGGTTTCGGCGTCCAGCCGCCGACGCCCAGCTGGGGTGATATACTCTCGCAGTCGCGCGACTTCATGGATTTCGCCTGGTGGCTCACACTCGTGCCGGGATTCGCGATATTCATCACCATCACCGCGTATAACCTGGTCGGCGAGGGTTTCCAGGACGCGATCGATCCGCGCTCGGTCAGGAAATGACTCCGTCCATGCACGGTCGCGGGCCTGTTGAATGGTAAAAGCTTTCTGAAGTGGTGCCTTTTGACGCGCCGCGTGCCGAAAATCCTTTACTTCTCCGACATGTCCTTTAAACTGTTTTCATTATGCTGATATCATCTCCCCTGAAAACAATGAGGCTTTTCACCTTCAGCCTGACTTCGATGATACTGGTGCTGGCCGTATTATACGGCTGCGCGGCGATGATGGAGCGCGATCCGGATGTCATTTTCCTCCTTCCGCGGGAGTCGGATCTGCCCGGCTGGAAACTGGAATCGCCTCCGAGGCGTTTCGACGCGACCAACATCGCCCTCCATGAAAATGGCGACTCGTCCCTGTTCCGGGAGTACGCCGGGGTGAATCTCGCCATGGCCGCTTACCGTTCCATCAGGGATGCCGGCGAAGTGATCGCGGTCGAAATATACCGGATGCGCTCGTCCCTGGACGCCTTCGGCATTTTCAGCAGGAAGGCCGGAAACACGATGAATATGCCGGCGCCGTCAATTATGTGCGACGATATCGCCGTAATCCGGAACGGGCTTCTGCTTCGCCAGGGGCTTTACTGTATCTCCATCGTTGCCGCCGGTTCCGCTTCCGTCAGCGATCCGGCGGCGTTCGCGCGGATCATTCTCGACAACATCCCGAAGATCGAATCGGACCTTCCCGACCGGGCGTATCTTTTCGGTGGACGGAACAGGCGGGAGGGCCTGATCTATTACGCCGATGCGCACCCGGACGTTCCGCTGACGGGGGGATTGTTCACGCGGGCAAAATCCATCGATGGTGTGGAGTACGTCGTGTTCTACTCGAGGCGTTCATCAAAATCCTCGGCAATCCGTGAATTCGCGGGCCTCCTGGGAGGGGGCGGAAGCGGATTCACGTTGTCGAGCGCCGGGAAGCGGCACGTTTCCGTCAAAGACAGGCCGGACGGCGGGTATATCTTCGCGGCCAGATGGGAGGACGTTATTTTCGGACTCCTGCGCGCCGAAAATCTTGTGGACGGGAACGCCGCGATCAACATATTGTTGGCCGAGGTTTCCGGTACCACATCCGATTGACGGAGGCCATCGGGCGGGCGATGTATTATATCTTCGGCGACCTGCACGGCATGTTCTCCAGACTCGAAGACCTCTATGGTCGGCTGCGTGAAACGATAAGGAAGGACGACACGCTGGTTTTCCTCGGGGACTATATCGACCGTGGCGGTAATCCGTATCGGACCGTCGAGTTCCTGATCGGGCTTTCGAGGGTGCATCATGCGGTCTTCCTGAAAGGAAACCACGAGTCCATGTTGCTTTCCTACCTGTCCGGGCCGGATGGCGGTCTCTACTTTCGTAACGGCGGCGAGCGCACGATCGAGAGCTACCGGCGTGCCTTCGGTTCCTTCAGCATACCATCCAGCCACATGGAATTTTTCCGGTCCCTGATCCTGTATTACGAAACGGACAATTTTATTGCGGTTCACGCGGGCCTTGATCCGAAAATAACTACAATGGATCTCCAGTCCGAGGAGGACATGCTCTGGATCCGCGATGAATTTTATCATGCGGATCATCGCTGGCCCAAAACGATCATCTTCGGCCACACGCCCGCGGTGCACTTGACCGGGGCAATGTCAAGGCCTCATTTCGACGACCGACGCAATATCATAGGGCTGGATACGGGCGCCGTGTACGGGGGCAGGTTGACATGCCTGCGATGGCCCGACCGGGAGGTTTTCCAGAGTTAGGAGACGGTCCGCAGGCCCCTGTGGAAGGAAACGGGCCCGGACGAGTTCATGAATCAATGAAGGGTAAAATGGCGCGGAGAATTTTTCTGATACTGCCGGTGTTCGCCCTGGTCGTAACGCTCGCGGGGGCGTCGCAGGCCCGGAACTACGACGTACTGGCGCGCATAGAGTCAAAGCGAAAGGACAGCCTTCTGACCTTGCGCTTCGACGCGCGGCCGGCGGTCGACTCGTATTTTATCATAGAGGGGGAGCGGGTGATCGGTACGATCTCGGTAATCTCCTTTGATGAGGTGCCCGCCGGAAGCGGCCGGATGTACCGGGTCACCGCGTACTATAAGCTTGAAAACACCGCGGATGAGGCGCTCATCCGCGCCGGCCTCGAGATAGGTTTACGCGGCGAGGCTGAAAGGAAAGTGAGGGATTACGCCGAGCCGCAGAAGAAGGAGACTCTTGTTTACAGAAAGGAGATCGTATCGCCGATCGATGGCCGCAGGATGATGCTCGTCCAGGCCGGGAAGTTCGTATTCGGAAGCGATACCGGCGACAGGGACGAAGGCCCGGAGCGTGTTCTGGATCTCGGAGATTACTACATCGACAGGTATGAAGTCTCCAACGCGGATTATCTGGCATATGTGCGCAGGGCGAATACGGCCCTGCCGCGATCATGGAAGGGAGTGATACCCGGGGAAGCGCAGATGCGGCTGCCGGTGCTCGCCACCTGGATGGAAGCTCAGGCATACGCCGGATGGGCGAACAAGCGGCTCCCCACCGAACCGGAATGGGAAAAGGCGGCACGCGGGCCCCTTGTGACGGGCGAAACGGAAAAGGCCGGTACCGCATCACGGTCGGGGCCGCTTGCGTATCCGTGGGGACAGGGCTACGAAACGGGAAGGGCGAACACGATAGAGTTCTGGGAGGACCTGAAGGTCGGGGCCGAGATCAAGGGCGCATTTTCCCGGGGGCTCCTGCCGGTTACCGCCTTCGAGGGCCCCGGCGATTCTTTTTACGGTGTCGTCAATATGGCGGGAAACGCACCAGAATGGACGGCCGACTGGTACAGGGCGTACCAGGGAAGCCGGTATAATAACAGCCGGTATGGAACGCGCTTCAAGGTACTCAGGGGCGGGGCATGGTTTTCGGGACGCGAAGCGGTACGTACGACACGGCGCCAGGTCGGCGGAATACCGAACCTTTACAGCGACGCGGCGGGGGGATTTCGCTGTGTCAAGACCCCGGCATTGCTCGACGTGGATTCTGACGGGAATTAAAACAACAATATTGTTGATTGCTATGTGTAAAAATGCCACAGTTATTAACAGGCTTATCCACAGGAGTGGATAAATAACACATTCGGAGGAACACGAGATGGGTGCACGTTCCATATTGTTGTCCATCATCTTGATGCTTGCCGTGGTCGCGATCGGCTGTGGACGGAAAACGGCTGAGACGGGGGCCGTGCGAAAGAACCTCAGGTTCATGAGCATTAACGTCTGGTCGGGACTGGACTACAGGGGAACGCTTGTCATGGGTGAATACGAGACTCCCGGGGTTCGCGAGACGCGCTTCCAGGGGCTGCTCGCGGAAATCAGGCGACTCGATCCGGATATAATCGGAATCAACGAGGCCAATTTCCTTCCGGATTATGTTGAAAGACTCGCCGCGGAGATGGATTACGACTACCTATATCACGTCGGTGTTTCCGGCCTGCATGTCGGCCGGGCGGGCCTGCCGTGGAACCTGCGAGAGGGCGACGCGATCCTGGCGAAAAAGGATCTGGGTCTTTCCCTTGCGGGCAGGAAGCAACTTTCGGGCGGGGGATTCATCGGCAACATGTTTTCCTTTCACACGCAGGACGCCACACAGGTGCTTGTCGGCAAGGTGAGGGTGAACGACAGAGACCTCTATGTGGCCGTTACGCACTGGCACGCCTCCCCGGCCGACGACGCCGCGTCCCGCGCAACGCTCAAGCGACTCGAAGAAAAATGGGGATACGGCGATGACCGGCTCGCGGAGGCGCTGAAGAGCCTTGCCGCCGACAACGAGTGGCGGATGAGCGAGGCTAAGCTGATGTCAGATTATCTCGATTCCATTGTTCCCGCGGGCGCGCCCCTGGCCGTGCTTGGTGATTTCAACGCGGAAATCGACAGTCCCGAGATGCGCTTCCTGACGGAGAAAGGCTACATTGACGCATGGTCGCGGGTCTCACGTCTTGAGGGCTTCACCTGGAATCCGGCCGTCAATACGAACATCAAAAGCTTTTATTTGACCGATAATGAAAAAAGGTTTGATTCTTTATACGAGCATCTCAACAGTATAAACGAGGCAACCGGAAAGAGGATAGACTTCATTCTGCTCAACGAATCGCTCGGCGCCGGCCCGGTCGTGGAAGCTTCGGTCTGCTTCGACCGTCCGTACGGGGAAATCCATCCCTCGGACCACTTCGGCGTTTTCGCGGTTGTCGCCCTGTGAAAGGGCGCTTGATCCAGTGTAACAGGGTGCCGATATGAGATTATTCTACTTTCTCGCAAGAAGAATCAGCTACACGTTCGCGCTCGCCTTTCTTACCGTTTTCGGCGGCTGGGTGGGGGCGGTGTTCGGATATTTTCTCGGCACATCATTTCTCCTCTCCTCCATCGAGCAGATAAACATCCTCATCATCAAATGGTTCCCGTGGGTCGTCGCACTGGTGACGGCGCTCCATTATCTGCAGTTCGGTCTGCTCACGCGAATGGGGATTCCGGCTTTTTTCAGATCTCTCAGGATGATCAACAGGTACTTCGACGGCGGGATCCTGCGCGGTGAAATCGGCGACGAGGAGCTTCGAGAGCTGTACGGTCACGTGTCCGATCTTTCACTGTACAATATGTTTACCTCGGTGTTTTACGCGCTGCTCAGCGGAATTCTGCTGATCGTGGCCGTATATGCCGACATGCAGTTAAGCGGGACCTTCGATCCGGCGGTTTTCAGGATGATGGTCAGGATCATAGGGATTGCGACGATCGTGGTGTTCATCCTTTACGGGATGTCCACCTATCTCTTTACCGAAATCATCACCGGATACGAGCGGGCGACGTGTTACAATACTCTCCTGGCCCGCGGAATCGTCACCTATCCGAGGGTGCTCAGCGGCGTCAGGGTGAAGTTCTCGTTTTTCCTCATCCTGATGGTGCTCGCGCTTCTAACCTTCACGGCGCTAATGGAGAAGAGCCGCTTTTTTTATCAGGCCGACATCACGGCCGTAATCGTGTACCTCTTTGTGGCCATCGTCACCATGGTTTTCCTCATGTCCGTCAATTCGAGCTCGATCCTTCGGGTTCTCAGGGAGATGAGCCGGGTGGCCAGGGAGATATCGACCGGAGGCGACGCGGAATTCCGCGTGCTGTCGCTGGACAAGGAGTTCTCGGCGATCGAGTTCGGCTTCGTTGAAATGGCGCGCGAGATCCGCGAGTACCGGAAAAACATCGAGATGAAGGTGGAACAGCGCACCGCGGAGCTGCAGGGGGCGCTGGCGGACCTCAAGGAACGGGACGATCTCATTCAGAAACAGCTCGATATCGCGAGCACCATACAGCGGGGCATTCTTCCCGGCAGAATCGACGACTGGAACGAGCTCAAATTCTCCATTCGATACATAGCGATGGAGAAGATCGGCGGGGACTTTTACGACGTGTACCAGCTGAAGGGCAACAAACTGGGGCTCCTCATGGCGGACGTCTCGGGCCACGGTATTCCGGCGGCGCTCGTTACGACCATGGCCAAGATATCATTCAGTAACGCCTGCAACAAGCACGATTCCCCCCGGCGCATATTCCAGGAGGTCAACCAGAACATCATCGATCACGTCAAAACCCAGGATTACCTCACCTGTTTTTTCCTGGCGATCGACGAGGATTATACCATCACCTATGCAAACGCGAGCCATCAGAAGGCCATCCTTCTCCGGGCGGGAGTGGAATCGACCGAGCTGCTCGATACGAACGGTCTGTTCATCGGCGCCATCGAGGAGGCCCGCGACACCTACGAGGAAAAGACCTCGAAGATGAAATACGGTGACAGGCTTGTCATGTACACGGACGGCATACCCGAAGCGATCGACGCGGAGAGACGGGAGTATTCGCTCGAACGGCTGCAGAGCGTGGTGGTCAAAAACAGGAACCTTCCGCTGGAGGACTTCACCAGCGCGATCATCGAGGACGTGCAGCGCTTTATCGGCAGCGCACAGGTCGAGGACGATATCACGCTCGTGGTCGTGGAGCTGGCGCGCGACGCGGCGGTCGATATCATCAAGAACTCGAAGAAGCTGGTGACGGAGAACAGGTACTACGAGGCGATCGAACACCTGGAGCGCGGGCTTTCCCTCTACCCGGAGAACAGGAAGCTGCTGTATAACCTCGCCAAGAATTATTTCCGGGTGAACAACTACGCGAAAACCATCGAGTGCATTCAGTCGTATCTTGCGGGAGACAAGCGGAACAAGTTCGCTTTTTACATCGCCGGCGCCGCGTATTACCAGATGATGGATTACCAGAACTCGATCGACATGCTCGAAGAGGCGATCAGGATAGACCAGAACTTCGCCAACGCGCATTTCGCCCTGGGGATGTCACACAAGAAAAGGGACAACCGCGCCGAGGCGATCCGCTGTTTCGAGAAAGTGGCCAACCTCGACTCGGACAACAAGCTGGCGCTGTTCGAGCTCAACGATCTCAGAAAAACGAAATGAGACCTTCCTAGGATTTGAGCGCGCCTTCCACCGCCCGCTCTATCCGGGGGATCATGTCCGCGACGTACCCGTCCATGTCGGGAATGCTTTTTTTGGGGAAACGGAAACCTATGGCGCCCTCGTGGCCGCCTCCATTGGAGATGTCGAGCAACTGCAGTACGTCCCTCAGGTCGAAGCTCCGAAAAAGATGTCCGCGGCGCATCCGAAACTGCACCAGCTTTTCGGTCCCGGTTCCGTCGGCGAAGCAGATGAGGCTCAGCCTGCCGCTCTTCTCGGCGAGGGTGTTGGCGATCGCCTTGGTGACGGTGGTGATGATTTCATTGTCGAACTCGCGGTAAAGGTGTTCCATCTCGTCTTCGTGCAGAATAACGTAACCGATGGAATCGGAAAATTGACGTCTTTCATTGATGTACTCGTAACAGGCCACTTCGCTTTCGGTCAGGTGCTGAAGTTCCTGGAATATCTGTTCCATGTTGGTGAAATTGGTGTCCCGCACGGTCATGCGTTCGAGGATCGAATTGTACATCCCGGAAAAGATATCGTAAAACTTTTTTTCCCTTCTGGATTTCAAGAACTGTCCTTTCTGCGTATCCCCGAGTATGCCGGTAAGGATCGCGAGGACGAAGTTGCGTGAGAACGGATCGGATATCAGGTACTTGTTGAGGATCTTTTTCCTGCTGCGTAATTTGAGGGCGAGATAACCGACAAGCTCGCTGGCGGAAGACGCGGCGGTCACCAGGGAATAGTCGGGCATGCCGATATAATCGCTGTCGCCGCCGAGGTGGTGGTCGATTTCGATTTTCACTATTTTGTCGTCGTTCATCATGCGGGTAATCCCTGGATTGATGTCGAGCATGGAACGCTTCGGAGTGTCACAGATCGCGATGGCGTCGATGCTGTTCATTATCCTTCGTTTGCCACTGACGATCCTGATGGAATTGTATTTACATATCTTTACGAGGTACTGCAGGTTGTCAGGGATGGAGCCGGGAAGGTATATCTGCGGGAACTTGTCGAACTTGGTGAGCAGGATGGCGAAAGCGACCATGCTCGCGATGCAGTCCTCGTCGGGGCTTTTGTGCCCGCAGATGAGAAAGTTGTTGCGAGACAGCATCATTTCTATGATGTTATTGATTATAAGGTTCTTTTCGCGAATTGTCGAGATCGTGCGCTTGGCCATGTCTTTTCCCGGACGGATGAGAAGTGTTCTCCGCCTCATCCGTTCCGCCGCCGACGGTGAGGATGAAGCGATGCCCAACCATGCTATATAGTAGGGACGACGGTGGAAAATGCAAATAATAATTGGAACAAGGTATTTTTTAAAACACTGACGTCAGACGATGAAAGGCGTGTACTTAAGGCCAAGCGTCCCTTTCTTTATCCACAGCCGGAGTTTCTGGGCGCTCCGCCCGTCTTCGGAGCTGATCGTACCGATTTCCTCGATATACCCGATGGAGCTGATGGGAAACTCGTAGAACTGATTTTCTTCCGAAAAAGGGTCCGTGAGGAGCACGATTTTTTTCGGATCGCTTGCGTGTTTTCGGGGCATGCCTTCATAGGATAGATGTGCCTTGACGAAATCCGGATCTTTGTAGCGATCGATGTCGAATTTTTCGGAAATCTGCAGCAGTTTCTTGATGTACCGTTTTTCAGGCATGATCCCGTTCACCGAACCATCAGGATGAATGTGCTTGACGCGATCCCATGGCTGTTTTAAGAAATGCACCAGACAGCCATGTTCAATATAATAAAGAAAGCCTTAAAAAAGTCAATACTGTTTAAAACCGGAGCCGCCGCCGCGGCCCTTTTTGTACTGGTGATGATACTGAGAATCTACCTTTCCTGGGTTGCGCCGGAACGGCTTCTGAAAGAATCGCTCACGGTGTTTTTTAAAGACAATTTCGGGAAGGCCGTAAAGTTCGAGGATATCGGTCTTACTCTTGCCGGTAATGTTAAAATTGTAAACCTCAATGTATCGATTTCCAGCGATTTCAATGACGACATAAGCCTGATCCAGAGTCCGTCGGTTACCGTCAGTCTCGACCTGCCGTCGCTACTGATCAAAAAAATAACCGTGACGGGAATCCATTTTGACCAGCCACAGATTACGTTAGTGAAACGTTATGACCGGGGATACGGCGAGACCCTGCGCGATCTGTTCATGTCGGGCAGGCCGCTCGCCGGGGTAAGCGGTATGGATCTGGATGATTTCACCGTGCTTGCCTCGAACGGCAGGATCATGTACCTTGAATACCTCGTTGACGGCCGTATCGCCGTTGAATGCAGAAAATTTTTCATGGAGCTGGGTTTCGGCAGGGATGCCGTCAGCTACCAGCTGACGGGGATTCTGATTCCTTTCGGCAGCAGGGAGATCAGCCGGGGAAGCCTCTCCGCCAGGGGTATGGTCTATAGGACGGGTCCCGTGCGGGGATACCCGTCAGTCCATCGGTTCTCGGTCGAGAACTTCGACGTATCTCATCTCAATGCCAGGCTGATATCACCGCCGTTTGCGATCTTCGGCGGGATGTCGGTTGCCGCGACGGTGCACGCGCTGGACGGGCATCTCAGCGTCAACGGTACGGCGGGGCTCAATAACCTGAATCTTGTCGAGCGACGCCAGGAGGGCGCGCGCAGTATAGTGGCGAACGAAAACCTGAACATAACGCTTGCGGCCGATGTGCTGAATACGGGCCATAGAATAATCGTACGCGAGATCGATATAAGCGACGATTCGACCAGAATCAATGCCAGGGGCATATATTGTAATAACGAACGCGAGGAATACATCGATGCCCATCTGGGACGCTGCAGCATCGATCTCGCGCGTCTTTCGGAATGGCTTGTGCCGTGGGAAAATGTTTCCTGTGAGGGTTCCCTGGAGGCCGGCGGCAGAATCTCTTATGACATTCGGCATAAGCGCTCAGGTGATGTATCGCTCGGGCTCCGGCTCGATGATTTTTCCATGACGAGAAAAACCGGGGGGAAGAAAGCCGTTCTCATTACGGTGCCCGCGGCGCGCATAACGATAGCAGACGGGGCTTTCGCCATGTCGGCGGACGCACGAAAGGACCGTTCGGATATCGGGATGAAGGGGGAGGGCTATATCGTTGGATGGTTGCCACTGGTCTCTGAAAGCCGGTTCAACCTGAATTCACGGAAACTGGAGGCGCTGATTCCGGCAAAAGCCGCATTCAACGCCCTGAAAAACCTTTATGCCGCCGCCTTTGAAGACAAAACCCGCGGATATGAGCAGATATTTTTCATGAAGACCCCTCTGGGGGCCTTTGTGAATAATAACACGATGGAATGTGATCTCTCCGTCGCCAGGCTGTTGTTCGCTGGCGGGGAAGCCCTGAGCGATCTGCGTTCAAGATTTCGTCTCGCGGACGGCTATCTCCGGATGGAGGATTTCCATGTTGCCGGCTTCGGGGGGGAATATTCACTCGATCTGCGCGCGTACCTTAAAAGCGATTATCCGGGAGGTTCCGTGTCCGGGAGGATTGCGGGAGTCAATCTGGAGGAGGTCGGGCGCAGTCTCGCGATAGAGGGGGCCATGTCGGGAACACTGGGAGCGGACTTCAAGTTCGAGTTCAGCGGCAACCGGAAGTCGCACCTTCTCGAAAACGGAAAGTTTGAATGCAAGCTTGACATGAGCGACGGGCGTTTAACCGGAACCCCGTTTCAGAGGAAGCTTAAGGAATTCCTCCTCGCCAATGGTTTTGAGGAGCCGGCCATCGGTGACATGGGCTTCACCAGGGTTACGCTCTCCGCGAATCAGGCGGGGGAAAACGTCTATTTCAGCAATGTGGCTTTCAGCGGAGATGCCTTTAACGCGAGTGGATACGGCACTTTCCAGCCCCAGGATGGACTGCGCCTGCCGCTCGGTGCCACCTACACTGGCCTGGCGGCGGAGGACGCACCGGGCAGAACGACGGGCGTCCCGCTTGTGATAACGGGACGCCTTTTAAATCCGGTGTTGCGGGTGATGAATAAAAAGGATTCGGCCGAATTAGCCCTCTTTCATATCGATTAATTCGAATATCTTGACCGGCAGCTCCTTTCCTTTCACGCGGATGAGATCCAGTTCGCGGGCTATTATGTGATCCTTTATGTATTCGTAGGTGGCCTCGCTTATTATTATGTCCGTGCTGTATATCTTGTTCGTTCCCTCAAGCCGCGCACCGAGGTTTACGTTATCGCCCATGAGCGTGTAGTCCATGCGCGACGACGATCCCATGTTTCCGACGACCATGTCGCCCGTGTTAAGGCCGATGCCTATGTGCAGTTCGGGTTTGCCCTCCGAGGCCCATTTTTTATTGAGCCCCTCGAGCACCCGCATCATTTCGACCGCGGCCCTGGCCGCGAGCACGGCATGATCATCCTGGGGGATCGGGGCGCCCCAGAAGGCCATGATTTCGTCGCCCACGTACTTGTCGAGTGTGCCGAGGTACTTGAAGACTATGTCCGTCATGGCCTGCAGGTATTCGTTGAGGTGCTCGACGAGCGCCTCGGGAGTAAGTCGCTCCGAAATGGTGGTGAAGCCGCGGATGTCCGAGAAGAGAACGGTGAGGATCTTTTTCTCTCCGCCGAGCTTGAGCTTGTCGGGGTCTTTAAGGAGTTCGTCGACGACCGATTTAGAAACGAATTTGGAAAACGTCTGGCGTATATATTTCTTCTCGCGCTGCTCGGTCATGACCCGGTATACGGTGATAAGCGTGAAGGTTCCGCCGATCTGGATGACGGGGGTCGCGAACACGCAGAGAAGGTTGAACGCGTCGAAGAGCAGATACGCGGCGACGATGTACAACAGTCCGAAGCCCGTTGAGAACAGTATCGACATGAGTATTGAAAACTTCGGTACCAGGAGCCCGAGGATGATCGAGATCACCAGGAGGATCAGTACGTTCTCCCATTCCGTGAGTTTGATGATGAAATCCTGGTTGAGTATGGTGTTGAGCGCGTTCGCGTGGTGCTCGATTCCGAAAAGGTCGCCGTACGGGGATTTGTGTATATCGGTCGAAATACCGGTAACCGAGTAGGCCGCCACGAAAATGATCTTGTTTTCGAGGGATTTGTTGGTGATTCTGCCGTCGTTATAGAAGTAATAATACGGATAGTTCTGAAAGCTTCCAGGGCCGCCGATGAAGTTGATGTCCATGAACCCCTCGCTGTCGATGGGGATCCTCAACTCCCTCTCCGGATTCGGTTTTTTCATCTTTTCGGCCGGCAGGTTTTTGAGCTTAACGTATTCTCCCATCTGTATTTCAACGTCTTTGGCGCCAATCCCGAAATAATGCATGGTGAGAATAAGATCGATCGAGGGATAATAAAATCCCTTGTGCTTTATGACGACCGGCAGCTTTCTGTTTATGCTGTCACTGTCGGGGCGGATGTTCGCATAGCCGATCCCCCTGGCGGCGCCGGCGAGTTTGGGAGTGGGCGGTACGGCCTCTTCGGCCCATTCATAACTGGTGTCCTCGGGGTCAACCGGAAACCGAAGGCGATTAAGGATGGTCATCCGGTCCTCTGTATCGGAATACTTGACGTCCACTTCCTCGGTTTCGAAGGGAAAATCAAGAAAAACGCTTCCGGCCTCGCGTATCGCGTCGGCGAATTCCTGCTCGTATTTTTTATGGTCGAGAAACATTATATCAAAGAAGATAGCCTTGGGGTTTCCGGTCGCGACATAGCGGGTGAACTTGGCGTGGATATCCCAGGAAAACGGCCAGTGTATCTTCTGGCTGGTGAATTCGCGGATGGTGTTTTCGTCTATGCCGAGGATGATTATATCGTCCCGCGACCGGGGGTTCTTCTTCGTGATGCGTACACCCTCCTGCAGTTTCTTCGCCTTTTCGGACGGGTCTCTCAGAAAAAAACGGAAGTTTACGGCACCGTTCTCCAGGCCGTCGAGAATCCGGGTCTGGGTATAAACGAAGCCAAGGGCTGCGAACAGGCAGATGGATATGAGGAAGCCTATGAAATGGTTTTTGTGTTCCTGGATGAACCTGTTGTTCATGCGATGTTCCTCTTGTCGTTATGGGGATGAAAAAAGGCGCACCTCAGACTCGCCGGCCGGAGCGAGTTTTTCAAGTATTTTATTAAAGTCTTGACAAAATATTTCCGCGACGGGGAGATTTTATCCTCATTAACAGTCTGCGAGGTATGATCTTGAACGTCAAAGAGAAGATCGCCGAGATGGTCGAATCGGCGCTGCAACGGGCCGTGGCCGATGGTATGTTCGGCGCCGGAAGCCTGCCCGTTCCGAAAATCGAGTACCCCAGGGAGGAGAAGTTCGGTGACTACTCCACGCCGATAGCGATGGAGGCGGCCCGCGTGCTCAAAAAATCGCCGATCGATATAGGAACCGTCCTCAAGGGATATATAGAAAAAAGCGAACTTGCCGGGGCGGTCGAGGTCGTGAAGCCCGGTTTCATAAATATTTTCCTCAACCAGGAATTCCTTGTTAAACGAATCGATGAGATCCTGGCCGAGCGAGACGAGTATGGAAAGCAGCGGAAGGAGAACCCGAGACGCATCAGCGTCGAGTTCGTCTCGGCGAATCCGACGGGGCCGCTGAACATAGTATCGGCGCGGGCCGCTGCCGTGGGGGACACGGTGGCCAACCTGCTCGAGGCCTGCGGGGAGAGCGTCGATCGGGAATTTTACATCAACGACTACGGTAACCAGGTCATGCTGCTCGGGCGATCGGTCCTGTGCAGGTACAGGGAGCTGCAGGGGGAGGTCGTCGAGTTTCCGGAAGACGGATATCACGGTGAATATGTGAGGGACATCGCCGTATATATCCGGGATAATTTCGAAAACGAGGTTCGTACGGCCGCCGGCGAGGAAGAGCTTGTCGAATTGATGGCGCGCAAAGCGGTCGAATACAATGTGAGCGGCCAGAGACGTGATCTTGAGCGTTTCAACGTGAATTTCAGGCGATGGTTCAACGAGAGTGTTCTGCACGCGGACGGCAGCGTGGAGACGACCTTCAGGATACTGGAGAATCTCGGCGTTATATACGAAGAGGAAGGCAAGAAAATTTTCCGATCGACCGATTTCGGCGATGATAAAGACCGCGTCGTGGTACGTGACGACGGGAGGCCCACCTACCTGCTGGCGGATATCGCCTATCACAGAAATAAAAAAGACCGCGCCTACGACCTGATGATCGATATATGGGGGCCGGATCACCACGGATACATCGCCCGGCTCGCCGGCGCCATGAAGGCCCTGGGGTGTCCGGAGAACGCTTTCCGGGTGCTGATCGCGCAACAGGTGAATCTCGTCATGGAAGGCGAGATGGTCAAGATGTCGAAGCGGCTCGGCAGGTTCTCGACAATGAGCGAGCTCCTCGACGAAATCGGTGTCGATGTGGCCCGGTATTTCTTCACCATGCGATCAACCGACAGCCATCTCGACTTCGATCTCGCGCTTGCAAAGCGGCAGAGCTCGGAAAACCCGGTTTTTTACCTGCAATACGCCCATGCGCGCATCTGTTCGATTTTCAGGGAGGCCGAAAAGCGCGGTCATCGTTACGAGCCCGGGAAAAGGGATGATGAACTCCTTCGGAACCAGGAGGCGATCGCGCTCCTCAAGCTTCTTGCCCGCTTCCCCGAGGAGATCGCGGACGCCGCCGGAGCCTTCGAACCGCATCGTATCGCCACCTTCCTCATGCGGCTTGCACAGGCATACCACAGGTTCTATACCGAGCATCGTGTCCTCGCGGAGGATGCAACGGAGGCCAATACGAACCTGGCTCTCTGCGATTGCGTGCGCATCGTCATGAAAAACGGCCTCGGGCTTCTCGGAGTTTCGGCTCCGGAGCGCATGTAGGTTGTCAGTATGCGGCGGGTTGCGGTCATCTCCACGGGGAGCGAGCTCGTTTACGGTCGGCTGCAGGACTCCAATGCCGCGTTCATCAGCGCGTGCCTTTTCCCGACGGCATTCACCGTTATTTCGCATCATGCGGTCGGTGATGTGTCGGAAGACCTGCGCCGCACACTCGGCACGGCGCTCTCCGAGGCGGATATCGTGATAATGTCGGGCGGTCTTGGCCCGACCGATGACGATCTCACCATCGAGGTCGTGGGCGAGCTTTTCGGTGTCAGGCCAGCGGTTGACGGGCCGTCACTCGCGCGCATGGAGTCGTTTTTTAAAAGCATGGGAAGGGAACCGCTTTCCGGCGATGTCAGGATGGTTACGGTGCCGGAGGGCTCGGTCGTTTTCGGGAATGAAACGGGCCTCGCGCCCGGTTTTATGATAAACCACAACGATAAAATCCTGGTGGCGATGCCCGGCGTACCCCACGAGATGAAGCCGATGTTTGAGAACAAGGTGCTCCCCCGTCTGCTGTCGCTTTTTCCCGGTTCGGGCAGGGATTCATTGACCGTTCGCGTCGTGCTGATGCGCGAGGCGGAGGTCAATAACCTGGTAAGAAGTATGTCTCTTCCATTCAAGACGATTGACTGGGGGATTACCACCTCTCCGGGGATGAACACGGTCTGCTTTGTCAGCCGTGCCGCAGACCTTCTTCCGCGGGAGCTGATCCTCAAAGAGGCGCGGCGTGCCTTCGGCGACAGTATGCTGGATACTTCATCGAAGAATCTTGAAGAAGACCTGGTTCGGCTTCTCGAAGCCGCCGGGATCACCGTGGCGGTCGCCGAATCATGTACCGGGGGGCTTGTCGCACAGAGGATCACCGACGTACCCGGGTCGTCGCGCGTTTTTCAGGGGGGGATTGTCGCTTACTCGAACGAGGCAAAGGAGAATTTGCTTGATGTTTCGGCGGAAATCCTGTACACATACGGCGCGGTGAGCGAGGAAACGGCACTCGCAATGGCGCACGGAGCCAGGCGGTGTTTCAAGGCCGACGTGGCCGTCGCCGTTACCGGCATCGCCGGTCCGGGGGGCGGAACGGAGGCGAAACCGGTGGGTACCGTCTGTTTCGCCGTCGGTACCGCCGATACGGACAGGGTATTTACCAGAGTCATTCCGGGCGACAGGGAAAGGGTGCGGCGGTTTTCCTCCCAGTACGCGCTCGATGGAATCCGGGGAAGCATTCTTACATCGAAATGAAACCACTACGCGGAATAATCATCGTCATTCTCCTGACCCTGTCGATCGGCATCTCGGAAGCGTCGATGAGAGGGCTTCAGTCACTTTACGAGCAGGGGACGGAGGCGTTCAGAACCGGCAATTACGGGTCATCCGAGCTGCTGTTCCGAAAGATAATAGATTCCGGGGACGGCGCCGAGTACAGGGACCGGGCCTGGTATTATCTCGCCCTTTCGATCTTCAACCAGAAAAAATACAAGGACGCTATTTTCGAATTCAACCGCTTCCTCCTTATCTGCACGGCCCAGGACCTCTGTCATGAATCGCGCTACTGGATAGCTGAATCGAACTTCTATCTCAAGAATTACATAAAGGCGATCGAGGAATTCAAGCGTTTCATCGCGCAGAGCAGGAACGAAATGCTGACCGTGGCCGCCCTGGACCGGATAGGGGAAATATACTTTCTCCAGGCGCGTTACGATGAGGCCGTGATCGAATGGAAAGAGGCGATCAACCGCAATACGAATGTTTCCCAGAACAGCCAGCGGGTGGTATGGATAGGAAGGGCCCTCTTCCTTAACGAAGATTACGATCAGGCCCTCGACTTGCTCGAGTCTTTCGTCTCGGCGAGGGGCGACCGAACGCACGAGGCCCAGGCGCGCATGGTGATCGGCAGGATATACCAGATGAAGAACCGTCATCGGGAAGCCCTGAAGGCCTTTTACGGCATTCCCGAATCGATGCTCAGGGAGTCACCGTATTGCGACGCACAGTATTTCAAGGCCATGTCCTCGATCGCGCTCGGCGATACCTATTCGGCGAAATCCTTCCTGGAGTCCTTTCTTCTGATCGGTAAAACCTCCGAATGGTACTATCATGCGAAATACGAGCTTGGCGGCATCCTGCTTCGCCAGAATAACGAGAAGGAAGGTATCGAGATACTGGAGGAAGTGCGCAACGCGACCAGGGTGATGGCCCTCAGGAGCCGCGCGGCACTGGCGCTGAGCCGGATATATCTCAAGCGGAACCAGGTCGAGGCGATTCCCTACCTCGAAGACGCGGTTTCCCTTCCCGACCAGGAGGAACAGCGCGATGCCCTGTCGCTTCTGGCGCGGGTCTACGTCGATGTCAGGCGTTACGAGGACGCGGAAAGGATCCTTTCCCTGTTGATCAATACGTACCCTGAAAACGAAGGCAACGACCAGGTACAGTTTCTCATAGCGCGTGTCGCGCTCGAACGCAACGACCCCGACGCCGCGATTGTCGGCTTTAACAGGATACGATCGATCAATCCATCCTCGCCCTATCTGCGGGAGGCGGTCTTCTATATAGGGCTTGCGCACGCCCTGAAAAATGAATACGCGCCGGCGATAGAGCTTCTCAACCGATACATCGCGACCCCGGGCGCGGAGAAGAAGTACGACGCGCTCGCGAGGCTCCTGGAGCTCCATATCGGCGCTTCGGATATCAGGAACGCGGAGAAAACGGCACAGATAATACAGTCCGGTTACGCCAGGCAGGAAGGAGTGGAAAAGCTTCTCTATTCCTTTGCCCTGGCGCTGGGGCAGAAGGGCGGGAATCCGGCGCGGTATCTGCAGTTCGTCGCAGGCAATTATCCGAAATCGGAAAGCGCAGGCCGGATTTTATTTACCTGGGCCGGGGAAAGATATTCGGCGGGCGATTACGCCCGGGCCGAGCAGTTTTACCGTCAATACCTTGCGGTGCCCGCGAGAGACAGGGCCCGGGAGGCGTTATTGGGACGCGTGGACTCGCTTTTCCGACTGAATCGTTTCAAGGAAATCATCGCGCTCGCCGGAGACGAGACAAGGCCGAAGCTTGACGAAAAGGATTCGATACAGTTTTCTCTCTACCTCGGACGCGCTTATTTTAATGAGAAAAACCTCGAGCTGTCATACAAGACTCTGTCGGCTTTGTCACCCGGGGACCTCGGGGACGCCGACCGGTTGATGCTGGCCAGGAGCGCGCTGAAGGCCGGTGATATATGGACCGCACAGGCGATCCCGGCGCTTCTGACCCGGGGGTCGGACCGGTATGCCGAGTCGCTGTATATCCTCGGGGAGTACTACATCGCCGAAGGGAAGATGGATGTCGCGTTCGACTATTTCGCGAAAGTGATCGATGAATGTCCGGATTCACCGTTGACGGACGACGCCCGTATCGAAATGGCCGAGATCCATGGGAACGGCCGAAAATACACGGAAGCGCTCGCACTGCTTGACGATATCAAGTCGGAAAAGCATGCCGACAGGAAAATGATCCTCCGGATCGTCGCGTTGTTTCGCACGGGGAAGATAGAAAAGGCCGTCGAAATGACCAGTTCGGGAATCCGGAACATCCTGAAGTATCCGGCGGGCGAAACGGTGGTAAAAGAGGCATTGTTCTATTACTACCTGAAGGGCGACCTTAAAAATTTCGCGCTTTACTCCTCGCATCTGATGAAGTATTCGGGGAATGATCCGTTGCTCAATTACCTTTCGGGAAAAATATACTTCGAACAGCAGCAGTACACAACGTCCAGTTATTATTTCGGCAGGCTCGCGGCAACCGAAAGCGAATATCGCGAGGAGGCCCTCTTTTTCCTGGGTATAATAAGCCTGCATTACCAGAAGAACGTCCGTATCGCCGCGGGCCATTTCCAGCGTCTGATCGATACGGCGGATCCGGGAAACTCGTTCGCCATGAAGGCGAGGATAAACCTTGCACTTCTGATGAACGAGGGCTCAAACCGCGCGCGAGCCGAGGAATTGCTCAAGGAGATAGAAGCGGGACCGGAGAACGCGGTGATCAAGGCTCAGGCCGAAAACCTGACGGAGCAGTTAGGCCTGTCCAGGTAGGCCGGCGCGATGATATTCTACTCTCGGGGAACGCTCTCTCGCGGGTTGAGAAGACGATTCGTGGTATGGGACAAACCCGGCCTTAACGGCCGGTGCGGAAAAGGAGGCGGTGGGTGGATAAAATGAAAATCGCGATTATTAATGGACCGAACCTGAATCTTCTCGGTGAGCGCGAGCCGGGCATTTACGGAGGTGCGACCCTCTCGGCGATCAACTCGATGATCGAAAACGCTGCCGCGGCCAACGGGGCTTCGCTCGGGTTCTTCCAGTCCAACGGCGAGGGCGAGATCATCGATTATATCCACGGGATACGGGATTATGACGGTATCCTGATAAACCCCGGCGCGTACACGCATACGTCGATCGCCATCAGGGACGCACTGTCGGCGGTAAGGCTTCCGGCGGTGGAAGTGCATCTTTCCAATATTCATGCACGCGAGGAGTTCCGCAGGCATTCGATGATCGCCCCCGTGTGTATAGGGCAGGTCTGCGGTTTCGGCCCGTACTCCTACACGGCGGGCCTGCTGGCGCTGATTGATCATATCCGTAAGAAACGGCAGCCGGAATGAAACTCGATATCCTGCGCAAACGCCTGGAGAAAGAGGATCGCTTCCCGTTCCTGGTGCTGGACCTGGTAAACATCCGCTATCTGACCGGTTTTATGGGTTCTTCGGCCTTCCTCCTGCTGGATGCCGACCGGGACTACTTCATCTCCGATTCGCGTTATGAAGAGTACGCGCGCTCGATCATACCTCCGGGGATGGAATTCGTCCTCATGCGAGGCGAGGCCGTCAAGGTAATCTCGAAGATAATCAGGCGTAAACGCCACGGCCGGCTTTTTCTTGAGGAACACGGCATGACGCTGTCCCAGTATTCGGCGTTTAAAAAAACGCTCGCCGGGGTCCGGCTGCAGGAAGGCGGCAGTCCGGTAAACGAGCTGAGAATGCAGAAGGAGCCCGCGGAGATTGAAACGATCAGGGCCGCGGTCGATCTGGCCGACCGGTGCTTTTCGCATATTCTTTCCATCGTGAAGGCGGGTATGCCGGAATGGGATCTGTCGGTCGAGATAGAATATTTCTACAGGAAAAATGGTTGCAGGAAAACCGCTTTCGACAGCATTGTCGCCTCCGGCGCGGGATCATCCATGCCCCATTACATAACCTCCATGACCAAGAAGATCGAGAAAGGGGATGCGCTGCTCATCGATATGGGATGCGAATACGAGGGCTATAATTCAGACTTGACAAGAACAATCTTCATCAATAGCATTGATGAAGACCTGCGCGGGATATACGGAATTGTAAGGGAAGCACAGGAACGGGCCATCGGTGCGGTAAGGCCGGGAATCAGCTGCGATGCGCTCGACTCGGTCGCCCGGGATGTAATCGGGAGGGCCGGGTTTGGAGACGCGTTCGGGCACTCGCTCGGGCATGGAGTCGGCATGGAAGTTCATGAAATACCGGCGGTCAAGTCAGGCGGGCGGACAAGGCTGAAAACGAATACGATAATAACGGTAGAGCCGGGAATATACATCCCGGGTAAAGGCGGTGTTCGGATTGAAGACGTGGTGCTGGTCACCGACGGAGGCTCCGAAATACTGACGAATTCATCCAAAGATATTCATATAGTTTAGGAGCACTCCATGATCACGAGCAACGATTTTAAAAGAGGAATGGTAATCAAGCTGGACGGCAATCTTTATTCGGTCGTCGAGTATCAGCATGTCAAGCCCGCCCGCGGCGCGGCGTTCGTCCGTACGAAGCTGCGTTCGATAATGAAAGGATCGATAGTGGATAAGACGTTCAGGGGTGGCGAGAAGGTGGAAGACGTTCGAATCGAAACGAAGAAGATGCAGTATCTCTACGATGAAGGCGACGCACTCGTTTTTATGGATACCGAAAGTTACGAGCAGAACTCGGTCGACAAGACATACGTCGGCAATATCCTCGACTATATCAAGGAAGGGGATACGGTGGATATCTCCATTTACGAGGACAAACCGATCAACATCGAACCTCCCACATTCGTGAGCCTGAAAGTGGTCTACGCGGAGCCGGGTGTAAAGGGAGACACCGCTACCAATGTTACGAAGCCGGTAAAGGTCGAGACGGGAGCCATGATACAGGTTCCGCTGTTCGTCAACGAGTCCGACGTGATTAAAATCGATACCCGTACCGGTGAATACGTGGAGAGGGTGAAACACTGATGAGTTTTCTGGGCTCGGCCGGCGAGTGGATCGGGCAGAATCCGGGGAAGGCCGCGGGCGCGTTCGCGGGTTTCCTGTTCGGGGTCCTGCTGTTTACCATCGGGATAGTTAAAACGCTCCTGATAGTCCTGTTCGTTTTTATCGGGTATATAATCGGAAAAAGCAGAGACGACAATGTTTCCATCCTCGACGAACTGAATGATCTGTTCCGCGGGAGGCGATAGTCCGGGCCGGACAGAGGCCGCCGGGCCTTCGCCGAAACACTATTGGAACCCGTTGGCATTGAGTGAATAAAACGAATCCCCTCCTGAAAGAGGCATATCGCCTCGCCCGCTCGAAGCGGCATGATGACGCCGTGCTCATCCTGGAAAGAGTGGCCGCGGCCTCACATGCAGATCCGTACGCACTGTTTCTGCTGGCGGTTGAGTATCTCCAGTCAGGAGCGATCGGCAGGGTCGAGCCGGTCATGAGAAGGCTCCGCTCCATCGATCAGCATTATCCGCCGCTCGTTCGCCTCGAGCTTTTCCTCCACCTGAAAAGCGCCGAGAACGCGCCATCGGCGCTTTCGCGTTATATCGATGCCATGCAGCGCCTTCCGGGTGATCGCCGGATAGCGCGGGCCATCGCGTCCATTCGACGGGCGGGGGATTTTTCGTCATTCCAGCGAAATGCCCGCCTTCTCGATTATGTTCCGATCGAGCGTCCCGGGAGCCGCCCGCAAAGAGGAAGGGTTGATTTTGATAGGCTGAGGAGGCCCCGGCTTTCCTCAAGGATGGCGATTTTTGCGGCTTTCGCGGTCGGCCTGAGCGTTATCGTCCTGCTCGTGTTTCTTTTCAGAAACGAAATGATTGGCCTGTTCGACCGCCGGGTCGAGCGGAATACGGGCGGGTCGGCGGCAATCGACATGGTGACGCTGGATGGCAGCCGCCACGATCTGATAGACAAAATAAGAAGGGAGACCTCCCGGGTATTCTACTACTCGAACGAAGAGGTCGTGGCCGATTTCAACAATGCCCGCTCCCTGCTCAAGAGAGAGCGACACAACGAGGCGCTGCTCCTTATAAATAAAATATTGAACAGCAATGCCGGCTTCTCCGTCAAGGAACGCGCCGAATTCCTGAGAAAATACACACTTACCGCAGAGGACAGGACTTATGACTCGATAGCGTTCGAGGACGCCTCGCGCCATCTCTACCTCTACAGGGGATTCGCCGTGGAATGGAACGGCAGGGCCGCCAATGTCAAAAGAAGGGATGGAAAGCTCCTGTTTAACCTTTTGACGGGTCATGGGGGTGCCGATACGTTTTCGGGAATAGCGGACGTCTATTCTGAAAAGGATGAGCCGGCGCTGAGCAATGGGGACGCCGTCCTGGTGCGTGCGCTCTTCGTCGACAACCCGGGTGGTGAGACGCGGCCGTACCTGACAGCCCGGGAGGTCCGGGTCGTACGTAAAACGGACACCGCGGGGAAATGGGACCGATGACGCGTGTATCGATTTATCGCTGTGCGGATTACGATGAGGACCGGCTGGGGGAAATATTCCTCAGGGCCCTGGAGGATGCCGGTTTCGGGGCGGATGAATTCCGCGGCGCCCGTGTAGTGCTCAAACCAAACCTGCTGAGCGCGAGCGCTCCCGAGAAGGCCGTCATTACTCATCCCGCCTTCTTCGCCGCGGCGGTGCGCATGGTGAAGGCGCATGGCGGCATACCGGTGCTGGTTGAGTCCCCCGCGTTTCAGAGCCTGGAAAAAGTCGCCGCGAAGGCCGGATACGACAGGATCATTGCCGATGAGCGGATAGAAGTCTGGGATAATAAATCGATCGCGGTGATCACGAATGAAGCGGGCAGAAAATTCAAGCGATTCGAAGTGGCGAGGCCGCTCCTGGATGCGGACATTCTGCTGAACCTTCCGAAAATCAAGACGCACGCCATAACCTGCCTGACCTGCGCGGTAAAGAATCTCTTCGGTACGATTCCCGGACTCGCCAAATCACAATGGCACATGCGGGCGAAGACAAGAGAGGAGTTCCCGGAGTTTATTCTCGATTTTTACGGTGCCGTAAAGCATGCATTCGACGACGGCAGACGGATCCTCCACCTCGTTGACGGGATACTGGGCATGGAGGGAGAAGGCCCGGGCCCAGGCGGTACTCCTCGCAGGCTCGACATGATACTGGCGGGCACCGACGCGGTGGCCGTGGACCGTGTTGTCGCCCGGCTTACAGGGCTTGATGTGGCGAAGATCGCGACCATCGGATCGGCCGTCGCCAGAGGGCTCGGCGCCGGTAAACTGGAAGACATTGAGATCGTAGGGCAATCGCTGGAGGAAATGGCGGTGGAGAATTTCGCTCCTCCCGGTAGAAGCTTCCAGTCGCGCCTCCAGGACCGTGTGCTGAGAATTAACGCGCTCAAGAATCTTTGTGTGGAAAGACCCGTCCCTTCGGCGGAGCGGTGCACGCTCTGTTATCAGTGTAAAAGCATATGTCCGGCGGGAGCGATACATAAATCGAAGGGATCGTCGGGGGTGCCCGCGTATGATTATGACGCGTGTATCCGGTGTTACTGCTGCATGGAGATATGCCCGGAGGCGGCAATCACCCTGAAAAAGGGGAAACTGCAATGGGTCATGGACAGGCTCTAGTTGAAACAGAAACGTAATAATTGAGTGATTTAACGGGCGTTTTTAACTTCCCTCAGATAATGGTAAATAGTATATTTTGAAACGCCGATTTCACCGGCGACGATATCGATCGCGCCCTTGATGTCGAATATGCCCTTCCTCGCGAGATCCGCTATGATCATCCGGTTTCTCTCGCTCGAGGAAATTCCCTTGACCTGGCTGAACTGGGTAACGCATTCGCTCAGGGAAGCGTGCACCATGTCGCCGATCTCGGTGTGGAAATGCTCCACGGCAAGCTGTTTACCCGAGAGCTCGGCCGTGAAGTCGGCAAGGAAGTCGGACAGGGGCGCCGAGATATCGATATTGGCGCAGAGCATGCCTATGGGCTCATTCTTCCGGTTGCGAATAAGAATGGTTATGGATTTAAAAAGCCGTCCGGTTTCCGTCCGGGTAAAGTAGCTGCCCACTATGTCGCGATTATCGGCGAACGATTCCCTGAGCGCGTTCAGCCCCAGGTCCGTGATGGGGGAGCCGATCTTTCTCCCCGTGATATGCGAGTTGGCGATTTTCACCACGGAGTGGGCCATGTCCTCGAAGGAATGCAGAATCACCTCGCAGTTTTTGCCGAAGAGCTCGGCGATGCCGTCAACCACGGGCTCCATGCTGCGCAGTATCTCCCGGTCGTGATCGCTGAGCTTGATCGTCTTCAGGGTTTCCCTGGGATCCGAGCTCATGACGGCTGTTTTCTGCACGATGACCTCCTGGACGGCGCAATCCTGTTATCTTTTTGAGGTACACGGGAGTTTTCACGTTCTATTTGCATAACCGGTTTCTACGGTCGGAATAACAAGCAGAAAAATAACCATGTCAGGGTGACGCAGTCAAGCATATGTTAAAAATAAATGTCAAAAATAAATATATTTGCGAATATTATAATAAATTGTAAAATATACAAAATATTGTTGACGATCGTTCGGAAGATTGCTATGTCTGGTACAGAAAAGACGCCGCCCGGAAGTGAGCCGAAAATCCGTAGATTGCGAGAAGGGCTGCCGTGCTGGTGCAAGGCATCCAATTCGCGGGACGGGCGGGAACCATTAAAGGGGGCCATCCATGTCTGAAAAGAAGCAGACGTTGTCAACTGACCATCAGATAGAACGCGAAGGAGTCGTCTGGACGGATTCCGCCGAGTCCGAGGATTTTGTTCCCCATATTCCGCGTGAGGAGTTCGATCTGCGGATCGAGACCGCGAAGAGAACCATGGCGCGTCACGGTATTGACGCGATGGTGCTGTTTTCATATGACAACAAATATTACTATGGCGGTTACCGCGAGTCGAACATACGATACAGTCATCGGTGGCGCCACTGCCTGATCATCTCGCAGGAGCACGACCCGGTGTTCGTAGGCGAATCGGTGCTTTCCAACAGCGTCCGCCGCACGACCTGGATCAGGGACGTGCGCTCCTGGAGCCAGATTAAAATATGGCGCCTGCCGCTCAGATTCATCGATGTGTTTCTCGATACGATACAGAGCCTGCACCTGGAAAACAAGGTGATCGGGATGGAGTACGGACCGGAATATGTCCACGAGGTTTCCGTGGACGAAATTCGCGAGATAGAGCGGTCGCTTCCGAACGCGAAGTTCGTAAGCGCCGACCGGTGCGTATGGGACCAGAGGATGATCAAGACCCCATGGGAGATCGACGTGCTCCGAACCGCCTGCGAAAAAGCGGGCAGGGTGCTCGCGAAGGGGTGGAGATCGATACGTCCGGGTCTCACGGAGCGGGATATCCATCGCATAATCTGGAACGAATACGTAAAAGAGGACATGTATGACGCCATCGACATAACAAATGTCACTCTTTTCATGTGCGGTACCGACGCTCCGGGGAAATGGCGGCTCGTCAGCACCCCGTTCTATGATCGCGTGATCAGGGAAGGAGATCAGGGTTTCGCTGACAGCGGCCCGACATACAAGGGTTACTGGACCGACTTCCAGCGATCTTTTTACGTGGGGAAAAAACTCCCGCCCAAACTGGAGGAGCTTTCGAAGTGGGGTCGCGACGCGTACCTCAATACGGTCAAAAACATCGTCCCGGGGATGCGGGGCTGCGACATCTTCAAGCTTGCGGAAAAAGAGACGTACCGCCAGGACTGGAACCAGGCGGTGCCGATCGATTTTGTCGGACACGGAATCGGACTGCTCAATCATGAACAACCGTGGTTTTCCCCCGACGACATCACCGAGCTGCGACCGGGAATGGTGGTATGCGTCGAGGTCGGCTGTTTCGGGAACGACCTCGTCTATTTCGGGAACATGCCGGAGGATATTTACCTTGTGACGGAAAAGGGACTCGAGAAACTGGGGATTGATTTCCCGCTCGAAGTTTACCTCTGCGGATAAAGTGCAGGTTAAATGGAGGTTGCGTCATGGCTGAATCGGTACACTGTGAATCCGGCGGGCCGCATGAGGTATACCGGGAAGGCGGGAGAAGCTCGGTTTTCATCCTCATCCTTCTCTGTCTCACCTATGCGTTCGATTATACCGACAGGATGATCGTCGCGTCACTGCTGCCGTTTATAAAACATGACTGGGGGCTTTCGGATCAGCTCCTCGGTTCTCTTTCGGGCGTCGTTTCGCTTTTCATAGCCCTTTTCGTACTTCCGCTGTCGCTTATCGTCGACCGGTGGAGCAGAAGGAAGATGGTCGCCATTATGGTGTTTTTCTGGAGCATGGCGACGATCGCCTGCGCATTCGCGCGTAACTACGAGGAATTGCTGCTTGCAAGGGCGTTTACCGGAATAGGTGAGGCCGGATACGCTCCCGCCGCGATCGCCATAATCGCCGCTTCATTCCCGAGGGAACGCAGGGCGATTGCGGTCGGAATATGGGACGCTTTCGCGCCCATCGGGGCGGGGCTCGGTTTTCTGATCGGCGGCTATGTCGGCCTGCATTACGGATGGCAGCATGCTTTCGGGCTTGTCGGTATTCCGGGCATCGTTCTCGCCGTACTGTACTGGTTTACCAGGGATTACCGAACCATTCCGCTGGAGGCGGTGGCCGCGGGAGTGAAGAATACGGCGGGGCCGCTCTGGTCCTCGATAAAGCACCTGTTTGATATCCCGACGCTCTGGTTCGTTTATATCGCGTTTGCGATGAATATCGCGGTGACGACGCCGATAATGACCTGGTTTCCGTCATATCTTAACCGCTTTCACGGGATGGACCAGCAACAGGCTGGAAGTATAACGGCAGTACTCGCGATGCTTCTGCTCGTGGGGGCTCCGCTGGGGGGCTACCTCTCCGACCGGTGGATGAAAAAAAGGGCCAACGCGAGGATGGTTTTTTCGGGGATAACCTCGCTCGCATCGGCCCTGCTGCTCGGTGCCGCATTTATCGCCCCGCAATCGGCCACATTCATCCCGTTCATGGTGGTTTTCGGAGTCCTTTCGGTCGCGTTCCTGGCGCCGGCCGCTGCGGTGATTCAGGATGTAGTACATCCGGGGATGAGGGCGCTTGCTTACGGGCTCTGCGTGGTGTGTCAGCACATACTCGGGGCCTCCTGGTCGCCGATGTTTATCGGAGGGATTTCCGATCATATAGGGCTCGAAAAGGCTTTATTGTTAACGCCGTCGTTCGGCATTATCGCGTGTATATTGTTCCTGCTGGGGGCCCGGTATTACGAAAGGGATCTGGCCCGTGTCAAAAACGTCGTTCTGTTCAATGAAAAATAAAGTCGGGGGTATGGTTAAATGTTTGTCTCAGGTCTTGAGTGCCCGAAGTGTTCTAAAAAATATTCAGACGGCGAAATCGCACAGCTTTGCGAATGCGGAGCACCGTTGCTGGTACGCTATGATCTGGAGAGGATCTCTAAAACAATAAGCAAGGACTCCCTCGTTTCAAGAACTCCGGATCTCTGGCGGTACCGGGAGCTTCTGCCGGTGCGGGAGAAGGAAAACATCGTCAGCCTCGGTGAAGGAATGACACCCCTCCTGCACCTCCGGAACGCGGGTGCGTCCATAGGAATACCGCATCTCTATATGAAAGATGAGGGGATAATCCCGACGGGTACGTTCAAGGCCCGCGGTGCGGCGGTCGGTGTCTCGCGTGCGAAGGAACTGGGGGTAAAGGCGCTCGCAATGCCGACCAACGGTAACGCGGGAGGCGCATGGGCGGCGTATTGCGCCGCCGCGGGAATACGAGCGGTAATAGCGATGCCGAAAGACGCGCCCAGGATCACGCGGTGCGAATGTGTTGTTACGGGGGCGTCTCTGTTTCTGGTCAACGGGCTCATAAGTGATGCCGGAAAGATAATCGGCCGCGCCGTCAAGAAATACGGGCTTTATGATGCGTCGACATTGAAAGAGCCGTACAGGATCGAGGGTAAGAAAACGATGGGCTTTGAGATAGCCGAACAGTTCGGCTGGGAGTTGCCCGATGTCATCCTGTATCCGACCGGAGGGGGCGTAGGATTGATCGGGATATATAAAGCCCTGTTGGAACTTCAGGAAATCGGATGGATAGGTAAAAAAATGCCCCGGCTCGTAGCGGTCCAGGCCGAAGGATGCGCACCCATCGTCAAAGCCTGGCATGAAAAAAGGAATGATTCAATTTTCTGGGAAAATTCAAAAACGGTGGCTTTCGGTATCAATGTTCCCAAGGCCCTTGGTGACTTCCTGGTTCTGGATGCGATCTACACGACCGGCGGTGCCGCGGTCGCGGTAAGCGATACGGAGATATTGCAATCACTCTCTCTGCTCGGTCGGCGGGAGGGGGCGTTTGTCTGCCCGGAAGGCGCGGCGACTCTTGCGGCCGCAAAGCGCCTGAAAGAGGACGGATGGATTTCCGCGAACGACAGGGTGGTACTTCTGAATACGGGGACCGGTATAAAATACCCTGAAACGGTGGAAGTCGACGCACCCCTGCTCGAGCCGGATGACGAGATAGTGCTGTAGTAATGCATGAGGTATGCGTTCAGTGACGTTCAAATTACAATAGAAGAGGTTGGAGAATGAAAAAGATTATCGCCAGTGACAGGGCGCCCGGCGCGATAGGTCCCTATTCGCAGGCTGTATTGGCGGGAAACCTTCTGTTTATCTCGGGGCAGATACCGCTGGACCCGGTCAGCATGCAGATTACCGGTCGCACCGCGGCGGAACAGGCGGAGCAGGTTTTCAGTAATATAAAGGCCATCCTCGAGGAAGCGGGCCTGGGATTCGAACACGTTGTAAAGACCACTGTATTGCTCAAAAGTATGGCTGATTTTGCCAGCGTTAACGAGGTGTACGCCCGTCAGTTCAAGGGCGAATACCCGGCAAGGGCCGCGTATGAAGTCGCGAATCTGCCCAAAAACGCCCTGGTGGAAATTGAGGCGATAGCCGTTAAACCATAACCGGTTAATACTGTCATCATTTCGATGTGATTGAGTGGATAAATTAACCGTTCACGGTTCTGATTCTGGTTAACATTGAGGTGCCGGTAAAAAATTATCCTGAGGATTTTTTATCAGAGTACCCGATAAGAATTGACATCGCGGTCTTGATGCTTGATATATGTCCCACCGGTGGACGAAATGAAGAAAAAAAGGACAGGGAAAAAAAATATTCTGAAGACGATCAGGACCGGGATTCGCCTGGATACTCCTCCGCCAAAGGTGATTACGCCCGAAACAGTATACAACAGGAAAAAGAAAAAGCCCGTCGAAGTCGACGGGCTTTATTTTGCGAGGTATATGCCCGGGAATAATGCTTGATCGTGGTATTCGTGGGATTAGAATGCATCGTATGGATGGCCGGCGGGCGAATAATAAACGACTTAACGATTATGTGCGCGAGAAAGAGGAAGAGGCTCGGATGATCGGGCTTCTCAGGTCACCGTTCGGGTATTCGACCGGTGGCAACCGGATGGATGGCTGGCAATCGATGGGACAACGATACGAGCTCTTCACGAGGTTCCAGGGATTTGCGGATTTTGCTCCGTCGAATTATATAGAAATAATCGTACCACCGACCTCGTCGGGGGCACGCCCAAATGATGAAGACAAACAACCATATTACTGGGATGGCAGCATAAACGAGTACGTGGCCGAAATGTCCGTCTGGTGGGCCTTTGATATCCTGACCGAAGCCGAGGCGCTTCGATTTCTTGAAACACATAAACCCGTGGTCATTTTCAAGTACATGGAGCGCAGAAGGAGATGTGAAACCTCGGTGCAGTATGCAAACGGCCTCTGGCTCGTGCGGTGAACGATGGATTTCCGTAATTGTCAACGGAATCAGCACCACGGGTGCGGGAGAAAAACCGGGACTGTATCAAACAAACATATAGAACGGATCAGCTCGAGGTGGATAGCGCATAACATATGCTCGACGGCGCGCGCTTAAAACAAAAAGGACGGAAAAGTTTCCGTCCTTTCACGTAGCGGAGGAGGGACTCGAACCCCCGACACGCGGATTATGATTCCGCTGCTCTAACCAGCTGGGCTACTCCGCCATTCTTAGCGCGGGCAGGATTTGAACCTGCGACCTTTGGGTTATGAGCCCAACGAGCTACCAGCTGCTCCACCGCGCGATCGTGGAACAAAGGTAGTGAAATACCCATCTGCTGTCAACAATATTTTATTTAAAAGGAGGGTGGATAAAATGAGGTTGACGCGATCGAATTCGAGAATATACTACATCGGAGGAATAACTCATACTGCGATTCATATAAACTATTTCGCAAAAGAAAAACAGAATACCCGATGATTGGTTTATTGAAGTTTTTCAGAAAGAAAAAGGTAGGCCTTGTTCTCGGAAGTGGCGGTTCGAAGGGAATTGCCCATATCGCGGTAATAGAATACCTCGAAGCCCTGGATGTGCCGATTTCCATGATATCAGGATCGAGCATCGGCGCCTTGGTCGCCGCCGTTTATGCTGCGGGGTCGATCAAACTACTTAAAGAGGATGTTTTAAAAATGGACCGAAAGCAGGTCCGTTCATACTTTGATCCCGTATTCCCCTTGTCGGGTCTCATGGAGGGAAAGAAACTTAAGGTTTTCTTATCAAAATATATTCCTTTCGATGCCAGAATCGAGGATCTGCCGATTCCCATCGGAGTGGTGGCCACCGATCTGTTCAGCGGTGAAGCGGTGGTGTTGCGCAGCGGAAGCGTAATAGACGCGATAAGGGCAAGCATCTCGATTCCGGGCGTCTTTATTCCGGTGAAATACGGTGATTCGGTTCTTGTTGACGGTGGGGTGGCAAATCCACTGCCGATAGATATAGTGCAGGCGATGGGGGCTGATCTGACCATCGCGGTGAATCTGCATCCGAAGATCCAGAGCGAAAGGCTTAAAAAAACGATCAAGAAACGCACCACATCGGAACTGGATCCGGACAGCCTGGCCGTTGCATCCGGGACCTCGCCGGAGGTGAAGGAAGCGGGCATTTCGGTTATAAAATCAGCCGAAAAATGGCTCGGACGCGACCGAAACAAAAAAGACGAAGGGCTTCCAAACATACTCGAAGTTATTTCGCATTCAATCGATATTATGGGATACGTCAATACGACAATGATGTTAAAATACGCCAGACCTACGGTATTGATTGAGCCCGACCTGGTGGATATGCCCACACTCGATTTTGCACAGGCGTCAAGGGCGCTTACCGAAGGACATTCAGCGTCCTGGAAAATGAAAAAAGCATTGATTCGCAGGATAAAACGAAGGATATGATAGTATGAGCGACATCCAAGCGGAGAAAGCCCGCCTTCTCGCGGAGCTGCGGGAGCACATAGGCGACTGCCGAAGGTGCAAGCTGTGTGATACTAGGACAAATATCGTGTTCGGTGAGGGCAACCCCGGGGCGCGGGTGATGTTTATCGGCGAAGGCCCCGGCAGGGATGAAGATATTCAGGCCCGGCCGTTTGTTGGAAGGGCCGGACAGCTGTTGACGGCAATTATAGAAAAAGGCATGAATATAAGTAGGCCCGACACCTATATCGCCAACGTCGTCAAATGCAGGCCGACGGTGGATCTGAAATTTGAGAGAGACCGTCCGCCGGAACAGGATGAGCGTGATGCGTGCGGCCCGTTCCTGTTGCGACAGATAGAGATAATAAGCCCGGAAGTGATCGTTACCCTGGGAAATCCGTCGACGCAGTTCCTGCTTTCTATAAAGCAGGGAATAACTACGGTACGGGGTAAATGGTTCAACCACAGGGGCATTCCGGTCATGCCTACCTATCACCCATCATACATACTGAGAAACGGCGGAGACGCCAGCTCGCTCAAGAAGGATGTATGGGAAGATATGAAAAAAGTCATAGCAAAACTGAAAGGGGAGCAGAACGGGCCGGGCACTGGTGATGTGGCGAAGGAGAAGCAGGATTTTGAAAGCCTGCAGGATTCGCCGGTATCCGCCAAGGACATACAGGGCAGGCTTTTCTGAGAGAGAAATAAGGCTTGAAAAATTAGGCATGCGAAAGTACATGAACATTTTTGCCGGTGGAAGTGTATGCAGTATTTTCGTATCCGTTTCTGAATAAAGCGGCGGTGGGAGCTCCCACCCGGCCGTGTGCCCCGGTGGCAGGATCCGGAACATGGCGTTATTCAAAAGTGGATGCGGGTTGTTGATAAAATGATTCAACGAATCCACAGATTAATTGGAGGTTGTATGGCGTCTCCGGTGACGATAAGACGGGTCGAAAATAAAAAAATGATGAAAGAATTCATAATGCTCCCATGGACCTGTAAGATCTATGAGAACGATCCATGCTGGGTCCCGCCGCTGATCGGTGAACAGAAAAAATTCTTCGATCCAAAGAAAGGCTACTTTTTCGAAATCGGTGAGGTCGAGTTTTATCTGGCCTATCGTGACGGCAAACCGGTTGGAAGGATAACGGCCCATATCAATCATTTGTATGAAGAGAAATACGATAACGATACGGGTTTTTTCGGTTTTTACGAATCAATCAACGACATAGAGGTCGCCAGAGCGCTCTACAGTGCGGCCGAAGCCTGGCTTAAAGCGAAAGGCAAGACAATCATGAACGGGCCGCAGAGCTTCTCGATCTATGACTCGGTGGGATTCGAGGTTCACGGGCAGGATGTTATCCCGGTGGTCGGCCTATTCCATTTCGCGCCGTATTACCGCGACCTTGCCGAAGCATGCGGATTCGAAAAATCCATAGACTGGTCCTGTTACCTCGTCAAGAAAATAGACGACTACAAGCCATACCTCAAGGCGGTGCGGGAAGAGTACATGAAGGGGCAGACTGTCGAGTATAAGATTTTCAACAAGAAGGAAATCCACGGCAGAAAAGCGGACATTCATGAAGTCTTTAACAAGGCATGGGAAGGGAACTGGGGACATCTTCCGCTGACGCAGAAGCAGCTCGATTCGATCATTCACGAGCTGATCCAGGTTGTAGTGCCCGAACTCGTCGTGTTTGCAGAAAAAGACGGCAGGACCGTCGGATTCATTATTTCGATTCCGGACATAAATCCGGCACTCAGAATACTGAATGGAAGGCTGTACCCATGGCGGATAATACGTTTTCTTCTCGCGGCGCGGAAAACGAAGAAAATACGTACTATTATCATGGGGGTGCTGCCGGAATATCGCGGTCAGAAAATCGATGACGTTTTCTATTTGAGAACTATAGAAGACGGAATCAGGCTCGGCTTCGAAGCTTCCGATTGTTCGCTTATCGTGGAGACGAACAAGAAAATGATCGGTGCCCTCAAACCGTTGAAAGCCGAAAACTATAAGACGTATCGCATATACCAGAAAAAAATAGGCTAAGAAAGCATTGAACGAACAGTACGGAAGCGGCGCGAATGCGCCGCTTTTTTTTTATACCTTGCTGTTCATTGACTGGGGCACGATCCTTTCGCCATGTGATTTTTGCGAAACGAAGATATAACGCTGTACCATCTGAGGATTGAACTTGAAAACGATCATGGCGATTATAAGGCTGGTGAGTACGTCGATGACATAATGATAGCGCAGATAGACGGTCGAAAATACGATAATCCCCGCCCAGATCGCGGCGAACCGAAAATAAGGCCTGTAGTGTTTGTACGCCATAAGCGCGGTCATGATGGAAAGCAGGGCATGCCCGCTCGGATAGCAGTCCCTGGTCATGAAAGAGTATCCATCAAGAAAATTGCGCACATAATCATAGAAAAGTACTCCGCTGAGAGGGAAGGTCTGCAGGTGGTCCAGCGTGAATCGGGGACCGATCGCCGGGAAGAGATAATACCCGACATAGCAAATATAAAACGAGAGCATTAACGTTGATACGACAATATGAAAATCCATCCTTCTGCCCTTGAAAAATAAAAGAAGCATGAGCGAAAAGGGGAGAAAGTAAAAGCTGGCGTAGATAATCTGTAAAAATTCCGTGACGTACGGGTGGGTGATGCTTTCAAGAAGAACGGTAGGATCGATGCCCAGGAAGAGAAAACGGTCGATGTGTATCAGGTAGGCATCAATATCGTACGGATTTACCAGCGGTACGAGATGGTGATGTTCGAAATATATGAACCATCCCGCGATTACGATGTTTATATCCCTGAAATCGGTAAACCATTGCTCCTGTATTATGCGATTCAGGTAACGGACCGAAAGTACGAGCAGGGCCAGAAAAGTATTGAAAAGAAAAATCCCCGCGACATCGACCAGACTGGTGTATACCAGCATGATCGTGTTCATGATGATTATTATCCCGAGCGTCAGAATCTCTTCGAGATGAAAACGTTGGTCGTATTCCGTTTTAATGTTCGTGATCATCGGATCTATTCGGGAAAACCGTGTCGAATCTTCGGGTTCCTGGAGGAAAGGTGCCGCCAGGAGGTGACATTCGCTAAATCACGGTAGCATAGAATCGACTCACTTAAAAAGCAAGTAAAATTGATTCTTCTGAGTGGGGGCGGGAAACGTGTATTGATGGCGATGATGCGCTTCACGCAGTCCGCCGGCGATGCGTGAGCCGATGATTTTGACGGCTTTGTCAGGACGGAATGTCCGGGGAGCGGCTCAAATTTTATGCTATATTGTATGACATAATAAATATATAAATATTTCTTGACAAACAGGCATAATATAAACATACATTATACTCATTAGATAATAATACTCATTAATGCTCGACGTGTACACTTATGGATGCGGTCTTATCTACGTTGTGAAGCGTGTGTAATGGCCTGGAACAGTGCGGACTTTCATATCTTTTCCGGTGGGATTCATCGGGAGCCGGGGGGCTAATGAAGGCCTTGCTGGATTGTAATGGCGATGTAGCTTTATTGCACATCATAACGGTTGTATCGTGATTCTTTTTTTAGTGTTCATTATTGTGAAATAATACTTAAAAATAAATTAAATAAAGTAGAATATGATAAATATACTTGACATAATAGCTGTTGGTAAACATGCATTACAATAAGGTACGCCACTCGGCGGGCATGTTTTGCAGGGCGGGCAGGCGATCCGTATATACATGATAAGAGGAAAATCTAACGAAAACGCTGGAGGTACAAGGTGAAGTTCAGTTATAACCAGGAAGCAGTTAAAAACCTCAAGATTGAAGATACATCAATTCTTGATCGGCTGGTTGACTATCGGCATGCCCGCGACTGGCGCCAGAAAAAAGATCACTCTCAGCGGGACAAACGCATGTCCCACAGGGAAGCGATCGCCGAATTCGTCAGTGACGGTGATATCTGGTACTGCGGCGGTTTCGGATATGTGCGTACTTCGATCCAGAGCGACTGGGAGGTGATTCGCCAGGGTAAAAAGAACCTTCAGTCAATAGGATCCCCCAACACCAACCAGTCCTACGGCGTGACTTTCGGTAATATGCCGTTTACGCACGCCTCATACGCCGGCGCGGAGATGCGTGGCTACGATAAGTATTTCTCGGACAATGTCAAGAAGGGTAAGGTTAAAATCCTTTCCGACTGGAGTCATGGTCTCATGGCGCTGGGTTTCAAGGCGGCCCAGCTTGGCGTGCCCGGCCTTTATTCGAAATCCGGCCTCGGTTCCGATCTCGTAAAGTACAATCCCTATATAAAGGTTCTTAATAATCCGATGGTGGACGGAAACGATCCATGCGTGTTCGTTCCCGCCCTTTTCCCCGATGTGGCGTGCATACACGTCCATGCGGCCGACAAGTTCGGCAATGCCCGTATTGCCGGACCGGCCGTCAACGATATAGCCGCGGCGGCCGCCACGCGGAAACTTATCATCACGGCTGAAGAGATCGTTTCCAATACCGATATCCGCTGGAACAACAAGGGCGTGGTCATCCCGTTCCAGAACGTTGACGCGGTGGTTGAGCTCCCGTACGGTGCGCTTCCGGGCTACATGCCGGGCGCGTATTACTGGGCGCGGCGCTGGTGGGAAAAGTGTTTCGTCATGATGAGCGAGGGCGACGCGGCGATGGAGGCGTTCATCAAGGAATGGATTCTCGGGACCAAGGACATTTATGAGGTGGTCAAGAAGCTCGGTGGTGTCGATTTCATGATCAACAACAAGCGGCTTGCGAAAGCGGCCGAAGCGGACAACGAGGACGACGGCGTTAATTTCAAGTACGAGCCGTGGAATCCCAACACGCCGCCGAACGTGTTTGACTGATCATGAATCGATGATAACCAGAATTGAATAATAGGAGGAGAATAAAATGGCAGAATCGAAGCCGATGAATCCTTTAGAAATGGTTGCTTATGTTCTTTCGAGGCAGGTGAATGACCATGAGGTCGTTTATATAGGGACCGGGTTGCCGATGGTGGCGGCCATTCTGGCGAAGAAAACCCATGCCCCCCATATTACATTCGTCTATGAATCGGGCGGCCAGGATCCGATAGCGGGTGGAATGCCATGGTCGGTCGGCGGACCGGAAACCTATCGGAAATCACCGATGATTATGGAGATGGCCTATTCGTTCGGGCAGGCGGCATGCGGTCTGGTCGATACGGGCTTCCTGGGATTCGCACAGCTCGACATGTACGGTAACGCCAACACCACGATGATCGGGGACAACTTCCTCAACCCGAAGGTAAGGCTCACCGGTTCCGGCGGCAACAACGACGTGGGTTCGCTCTGCGAAAAACTCGTGTTTGTCGGTATACAGAGTCCGCAGAAGTTCGTCCAGAAATGCGATTTTATCACCACGACCGGCCATATGGTCGATGGGGTAAGCAGAAAGGATCTCGGTATCCTCGGCGGCGGCCCGGTGGCTGTCGTGTCAACCGCCGGTGTATACGACTTCGATCCGGAGACCAGGAGGATGCGGATTAAAACGCTCCATCCGGGAGTATCGGCGGATCTCGCGCAGCTCGCATCGGGTTTCGAGCTTCTGCGGCCGAAAGGGGAAATTCCCGTTACGGAGGTTCCGACGAAGGAGATACTCGAGATACTCAGGCACGAGGTCGATCCGCAGGGTTTCTTCATTTCGATGCCGGGTGCGTAATTCAGCAATTCAAAATTGAAATTACATAAAAATCCCCTCCCGCAAGGAGGGGATTTTTATGTTCACGGTCCGTTTCGAATGCCCGGGCCGGCCCCGGGGTTTGATTGTTTAATGCTTGCGCGAATAATTCCGATGATATAATAGATGAGTTGTGCGGCATTATCTTCCCGGGCCTCCCCGAATCCGTCATGTGTGGAAAACCTGACGGCTGGATACCGGGAGAAGGACCGTTCGACAAAAACCTCACTAGCTCCGTGAGCGGTATGATATGGGAAAAAAACCTTCAAAAACAATTATCCGGTTGGAATGCGCTGTTGTGCTCTTTCTGATCATTGTTACATCGCATGTATCCGCTCAGGCGCCGGAAGCGCCCGATCGATCGTACCGCTCCGGCAAGGCGGTTGTTACGGATAATGCGAAGCTTCCACGCCTTACATACAGGATGCTTCTTAACGACCACGATTTCCTGAAGGGTGAAAAGTTCTTTGGAACACTATACCCGATCAGGGTATCGGATGTTCCGTCAGCACTCCGCAGGAAAGCGGGTGCCGATACCCGTCTGCTCAAGGCAAGCATTACCAGCGGAAAGCACGCATTGTACGTAATTATTCCGAAAACCGGCGCGGAGAGGGTTTCGGAGCTTGCGAAGAGAAAGAAGCAACTCTCTATCGTGTATACTCCGGTGGGCGTCCACGCGGGCCTGCCACTGATAACGCTGATCGAGGAGATCGGCGCGGAATCCGGGGAGAGGATTTCCACCGATTTCTTCGCGACGGGTATCGCACGGTATTACCCCGCTCCGAAGGGGGCACGCTGGACCATAGCTATTGGGAGAAACGTACGGCTGCTGGAATATGAAATCTCGGGAGCGGAAAAAGGGAAGGTGAGAGGTATTCGCAGAGAAAGCGTTCCCGGCAGACCCGAATCGGAGAAGATCACCCCGTTCAGAGTGGATTACACGGGGAATTCCATTGCCGTAGCGGTTGAATCACGGGACGCGAGCGGTCAGGCGTCATTTAAAAGTGATGTCCTCGTCAAGGGCCCCCTGAAAAAGGGCGTCAGATGGATTTCATCCGCGGATGGTGTCGAACGCCAGAGGGAGATCCTTTCAACTAACGATACCGTGGTGATCGGCGAGATCGAATACCGGGACGTGCTTGTGGTCAGGGAGGATTCGAGGCTGTCGGCGGGTGACGATTCAACATATGTCGCGGTGACCTATTATTTCTATGCTCCCGGGGTCGGATTTATAGGATGTAAAATAGATTCCGCCGAATCCCCGGATTCGATACGACCTCACGGTGAAATTCACGAGTGGTTTATGAGCCGTATCGAATGATTTCTTTATAAAAGGTTGTTGCCTGGGGGCCGAACGGACGATTCCGATGGTCGCTATGCGGTAACTTCGTGCGAGATTTCCTTTTCCAGGTGGCTTAAAAGGTTCTCGTAGTAATCGCTGTTAAAAAACCTGCCGCAAACCATTCCCATGTCATTGAAGGCATCGATTATCTTCAAATAATCGTTGGGTGTGTCCTTCTTCCCGCAAATACCGTGCCGCTCGCCATACCCGCAGGTTTCGCAGAAGGGTTTTTTATATTGTATAAGACCTGCTTTATGGCAGAAGGGGCATACCTCCCGGCGGAGGCCGGTTGGAGCGCTGGTATGAACGTTTTTCTTTATCTGCGTCCAGATATCCCTGGCTTCTTCATCCTTCCAGGTTTCAATCTCTTTCTGGTCTTCATTATTGAAATATGCTTCTCTTTTGATGTCGATTATTTCTTCCATCCTGAGTCCCTTGTGCATCATGAACTCAATCAGAAGCTGGTTGTACTTGCCCATCACATCCCTCCTCCTTCACACAGAATAAAGATAGCATAGTTGCTTAAATAATCAAGTCTATTTAACGTAAATAAAAGCGCGTATGTTATATTATTGTTAAATTACCTGAAAGATATGCACGTCAGCTGTTGCATCAGAACAAAGCCTTGACAGAAACCGGGGAGGGTGCAGGATACTCGATCCGGCCTTTGCCGCCCTGCATGCTGATTAAACGAAGGCAGAAGCGTACCGGTCCGGGCGTCGGTTTAAATACGGGAAACAGGGATCAATCAATGGAATTGAAAAGGCAGCTTGGTTTGTACACCGGAATCCTGATCATTGTCGCCGATATGATAGGAACGGGTATTTTCATGACAACGGGGAATGTTCTCGGGATGACGGGAGACGCCCGGCTGGTGTTGTTGCTGTGGGGTCTCGGAGGGCTCGTGGCGCTTACCGGCTCGCTCTGTTACGCCGAACTGTCCACCACCTGGCCGGACGTGGGAGGGGAGTACGTTTATCTCAAAAAGATATTCGGCCTGTTGCCGGCGTTTTTGACCGGCTGGGTCTCTCTCGTCGTTGGATTTTCCGCCCCCGTGGCGGCAAGTTCGTTGCTGCTTATCCAGTATGTCAACAGTTTTGTACAGACCGCGGCCGGTTCGGAGAGCGTGGTCGCCGGCATGCTTTCCGGCCCATGGGTACAGAAGGGGATCGCTGCGGCGCTGGTCGTTTTTTTCGGACTCCTGCATATTCTGGGAGTCAGGAGAGGGAGCTATTTCCAGAATTTTCTGACGGTACTGAAAATCATACTGGTCGTGTCGCTTATCGGATTCGGTTTCGCGATGGTGGACTGGGAGAATGCGGGCAGGCTTGTCCGGCAGTACGGTGATGCCGAATCGGGACCGGGATTGCCTGTAACGGGCCTGGCCCTTCTCATCGTCATGTTTGCGTATTCGGGATGGAACGGGGCGTCGTATATCGCTGGCGAGGTGAAGGATCCCGAAAAGAATCTCCCGCGGATCCTGCTTTTCGGGACGCTGTTGACGACGGTTTTTTATATTCTCCTCAACATGGTGTTCATTCTTGCCGCGCCGGGGGAATCGATAATAGGCAAGGACGAAATCGGCGCGATCGCCGCCACGTCCCTCTTCGGTCCCCGCATAAGCGGATTTTTCACGCTGGGAATCGCGGTCGTCCTGCTCTCGGCGGTATCTGTCCAGATGATGGTGGGGCCGAGAGTCTATTACGCGATGGCGCGGGACGGTATGATCTTCAAGTCGTTGTCCAGGGTACACGGGCAATTCGGAACTCCCGCCCTGGCAATAGGAATACAGATGGCATTCGCGGTGTTTTATATTTTTACCGGGAGCGCCATGACGCTCGTCATATATATGGGTTTCGCGTTGAACGTATTCCCGGTATTGACGGTTATCGGGCTCATGATCATGCGTCGCAGGGAGCCGGGACTGCCGAGACCGTATCGCGTACCGTTGTATCCGGCGGTACCGGTGATATACATAACGCTTTCCGTCGGCATGATGGCCGCGGCGCTGATGAACTGGACGACCACCTCGATTTTCGCGATCGGTGTACTGGCGGTCGGAGTGCCGGTCTTCTATATCTGGCGGAGGTACTCGGGAGCGGCCGGATCAGCGGGGTGACAGCATAAAATCGAATGCGGGTTCGAGCTCCGATTGCCAGTAGGCGAAATCGTGGCCCGCGTCCGCGGGGGCGCTGAGGGCCACGGGTAACGATGGGTGTGCCGCCCGCAGTGAAGTGTACAACGAATGGGTCTGGGCGTACGGAACGACCGTATCCTTTCTGCCGTGCCCGAGGTAAAGCGGCATCTTCCATTCGGAAACACGCGCGAGCGGATTGTCGACCGTGGCCCAGCGCTCGGAAAAGCGGTCGAACGGGCCGTACACCGCGGCCATAAGCCGGTCCCCCCTCATTCCGCTCTGGTCGAAGTCGCCCGAGAGCGCCGCTCCCGCCCTGAAGAGGCCCGGGTTTTCGAGGCTGATAAGGGCCACGCCCCTCGCGCCGGTAGAAAGGCCGAGCAGATAGTTATTGCCGCCCTCGGCAAGCATGCCGTATTTCCGCATTTCGGGGATGAACACCGTCCGAATCCACTCACCGCCGGGAACGGGCCCCCACTTCATCCGTGTTTCGGGATAATAGCGCGATTCGTACAGGCTTTTGAGCATATCGGGGAAAATCATCCTGAGCCCGCGCTGTTTCGCGAGGAAGAGGATGGTCGTTTTCCTGTGCCAGTCCCCGCGTGGGAAGTTCCATCCGGGAAGAACCAGGACATCGCCGACAGGCTTTCCTCCGGGGGGCGAGTAAACATCCACCGGAACCGTCGTGGACACGGCCGTATCGCGCGAAGCGGGAATATGTACGGTGACAAGACCCTCTTTCGGCGATGCCGTGGCGGGTTGCCGATTCCCGGCACATGCGACTCCCGGAAGGAGTAAAAGGGCCGTGAGTACGGGTGCGAGG
>CAZVEG010000002.1:0-85191 GCA_964625625.1 uncultured Leptospirales bacterium
ACGCACACTTATCAAAAAAATCCCCAAAAATATTATTAATTAACAAAATATTTTAATAGTCAAAATTATTGATATTATTATTCTTCACTCCGGCGTCAATTAGATATATAACAACATCGAGCGACAAATGTCAATTATAACAGTAATATTATTTTTGTTCCGGTTAAAAACCGGCATTCCAAAGCGCCCGGACAGCTCTAAGATTATTTTTATAGATAAATACAAAATAAGTATGGTAATTATAAGTCAACAACTTTTCATCGGATTTTAGTAAGACCGGAATCGCCTCTCCATAAAGCGAAGAGCACGGCGCCGCCGTGCTCTTTCCGATTCGAAACGAATTTCACGACCGTATAACCGCTACACCATGCGGTCAACGTTGGCACCGATCCGCTCGTCCTGTTTAACCTGTATCTCTGCGCCGATGAGCATATAAAGAAAGTTTCTCACCTCATCGAGGTCCATCATCACCTTGTCGTAATCGAATTGTTCCGCCTCGGCCTTCAGTCCTGAAGCGGCCCTCGCGTTAACGTTGAACATTCTCTCATCGATCGCTGCGGATCGCACCGAGGGGAAGCCGGGGATAACCGATGTGACATCCATTTCAGCACCTCCTTCCGTGGAGTACTTCTACTATACCATCGGCATTTTTTAAAAATATTGAAGAATAATTTAATAAAAATCCGTAGCGGTAGCCGGGGATACGGGGGCATCCTACCCGCGTTTACCCGGGCGCGTACCCAGGAGTTCGGAGATATGTGCCTTTATTTCCTTCGATTCGGGCATCTGGGCCAGCGCTTTTTTGTAATGATCCCGCGCCGTCCTGGCCTGGCCGCGTTTCATGCAGACATAGCCCATCGTATCGAGGTAGGCGGGATGGGCGGGTTTCGCCTTCAGCGCAATCGAGGCATGGTCTGCCGCTTCGGAGAGATCGCCGCCGCTTTCCGCGATAAGGAACGCAAGGGAGTTATGAGCGTTCCAGTTACGCTGGTCGATGGCGACGATCTCACGGTACGACTCTATCGCTTCGGCGCGGCGCCCGGTTTTCTCAAGGCAGTATCCCTTCATGTTGAGAGCGGCGACGTCCCCGGGCGAAATCCCGAGGCTCGTGTCGAGCAGCCGCTCCGCCTCGTAATATTCCCCGTACATGATTGCACAGTAGGCCAGAAGCTTGCGCACGGTATTGATATCGACGAATGCGAGCGGAAGGTCGAGAACCCGCCTGAAGTACTCGGCCGCGCTTTTGTACAGGCCGGTACGCGCATAGCAGATGCCGAGGTTGTAGAGCACCTCCGGATTATCCCGGTCCAGGGCCTCCGCCGCCCGAAGGTCCTCGAGTGCGTTACGGTAATCTCTCAATACGGTCTTGTCGAGCGCCGCGGCGAGGAATCTCTTTATTTTCCCGTCGAGCCCGATGTCAGCCATGGACGCCCTGCTCCGAACACCGCCTGATAAATGAATGGTCGGTGCAGTCGAGATGCAGCGGTGTTATCGAAATAAATCCCTTCCTGAGCTCCACCGCATCGCTGCCTTCGATTTCATCGCTTTCTATTCTCCCCGCAAGTCGTACGCTCATGCCGCTTCCACCACGGCCCGTTACGATGTAGGAATCGCGATAACGGCGCTTCCCGAGCGTCGTATAGCGAACCCCGGCGATCCGCTCGCCCGGCAGGTCGGGATAATTGATATTCAGGAACAGGGGGCCGTGTCCGGTCAGCGTTCGGTAATCATCCAGGTACGCCGCCAGAAAACGGGCCGCCTCGCCGAAGTAATCCGAGGAACCGATACAATCGAGTGAAATCGCGATACCTGAAACTCCGAAAATGAAGGCCGTACGTGCACCGGCCGTCGTTCCGGAAAAATACACGTCGTCGCCGAGGTTCGGACCGTGGTTTATGCCGGAAATAACCAGATCGATCGACGGAACAATTTTTCCGTGCAATCCCACATTCACACAATCGGCCGGGAATCCATCAAGGGCATAGCGCCCGTCGGAAAGCATTTCCACGTTGAGGTCGTTTCGAACCGTGATCGCGTTGGAGCACGCGCTTCTCTCGCCGTTCGGGGCGATTACGTACACTTCGTGCCTCCCGGAGAGCGATTCGCGGAGCGCGGCGAGCCCTTCTGAATGAATACCATCGTCGTTCGTAAGAAGTATGTTCATCTTGACATGTAACCATTTGCCCGTAATGTCGAATTGGCGCGGCCTGCAACCCCGGCTTCCGGGTGACTACACCATAGCGTCATCGGGCATGCTTGCAATAATTAAATTTTCCCGTGTCCGTTTTATAAGCTCAGTCCACATAAAAATTGACATTCACGAGGCGATCCGGCTACGGTTATTCCGCACGGAAACAATGCGGTCATTCAGTATGGACGATTCGGGACCACCTGGATCGTCGTCAGCATACAGGGGTTCGAACTCCCCGTTCTGGAGAAAACGATGCCGGTCTACGAGTTCAAATGCGCCGAGTGCGGAGCGAAAACGAGCGAATTAAGGAGGATGGGTGATTTCTCCCCGCCGGCCTGCTCGCGGTGCGGGTCCACCCGTACCGAAAAACTTTTTTCGATGTTTGGCGGCTCCGGTTCCGGAGGAGGGGATTGTACCGGTTGTACTCCCTCCCGCCCGGGCGCCTGAAGCTCGTGCCGCTAGTCCGGTCCGGACTGCACGCCCCTACATCCCCGACCGATGCCCCCCGCGGGGCATAATCGAACATTTTACTTGACTTTATTAAATTATACTTTATGATTTCGCGTAAATGGAATTGCCGCGCAATCCGGGATAACGGCCTTCGGCCTTACCGGCATTGGGCTGACGCCGTTGCAGAAACCGGTCATGCAGGAGGCCGGATCAACGCTTATCGGTACCGTGCACCGGCTCAAAACGACTCATAGGGAATGGAGCGAAAAATGGCAAAGGGATGGCGAATCGTCGGCGTATTCATCTTCTTAACGGTTTTCGCGGTTGCGCTCAGCGCGCAGCAGGCCGAGCCGGTAAAGGAATTCAATCCGCTGTATAACCCGCAACAGGTGATCCAGCGGCTGAGCTACGACAACTTCAAGAGCATAAAGCTGCTGCATACCGCGATTGTCAATTTCGGCGGCGGCGAAGCCGAATTCGAGCGACTGGTAAACGATTATGCCGAAGCGACCTCGTACTATTTCAGGGGAAGCCTGGTGGAATCCGCCAACCTCTTCACGAAGAACGAGAAAGACATACACGCCGTCGGGATGAAGCTGGCACAGAAATTCAAGGAAGACACGGAAGCCCTTCACCGCGAAGTCATCAAACAGCACGTAAAATCAAACGTGAAGCTTTCCCTGAAGGGTGAAAAGGCCGATCCAACAGCGGAGCTTCTTGTATCCAACGGGGCCTTCGGCATCAACAAGGCCAACGATTTGTTCGAGCGCTCCAAACCGGTGGACGCCGTTTATTACTACCGCCGGGCCAAGGAATCCTGCTTCAAATACTATGAGCTGACCAAGGAACCTCTGCCCGATCGCTACAAAAAAGACGTCGTGGACGCACAGAACAAGATATACACGTCGAAGGAAAAAGAGAAATAGCTCAGTCTTCGTTCTTTTTCAATTCCCGGTCACGTTTCAGCAGCCTGAGAGCGAGGACCCGTATTTCCACATTCTGGTGCACCAGGAGCGAGGTCGTTCGTTTCAAGGTGAGTCCGTCGAGTCTGTATCCGTTAAGGGCTTTCAGCAGGGCCTTGAGCAGCGTGTGCCTGGTCATCACCTGATCATCGAGCATCGCGGCAAGGGCCCTGTAGATCCTTTCGTCCCGCACCGAAAGATTCTCCATGGCCGCCACCCGCACGTTCAGGCTGGGATCTTCCAGCGCCTGAAGAACATAGGGCACCGACACGTACTTTATGGCGAAGTCATCGATCGCGAGAAGGCCCTTGATGCTCTCCTCACGAATAAGCCAGTCCTCACTCGACAGCCCTTTAGCGAAAACAACCGCGTCTCTCGCATCCCGGAACGTCCCCAGCACCCTGATGGCCTGCCAGCGGACATTGTTGTTACGCTCGTATTCAGCGAGCGCGCGTATCCGCCGGCGCGCCTTTCTGTTGTCCGTCTTCGCAAGTCCTTCCAGCGCTTCAATCCTCACCAGGGTATGGCTGTCGTCGAGGGCATTTACAAGAACCTCCTCCGCCTCGCGGGCAGGATATGAGCCCAGCTCCCTCACCGCGCCGCGCCGCACCTGCCAGTTCGGATTCTCGTAGCGCGCGGCGGTCTCGCGAATCTTCTGCCGATCCTCTTTCTTCAGCCGGGTTGCGCCACCCCCGCAGCCGGCCTGGAAACATATCGCCAGGACGAGTGCCGCGGCGGCAAAGGTTCTCATCATCACATCGATCGGTTAAAAATCCTTCTTTCTCAAGATACCGTCGAGGAGCCCCTCGTCCCGCTTGTTGCGGATGATGATCCTGCTGCGCTCGTCGATGTCATAATAATCGAACCAGGATTTCAATATCTCTCCGGGGACCACCCGCGGAGCGGTGGGTGGGACATCCTGCCCTACGCTCACCTCCTCCCGTTCCTTGACCACGTAGGCCTTGATGACGTCCTGGTTCGAGCTCGCCACCTCCACCTGTCCCTCAAACACAACGAGCTTCGTCTCCTGTCTCCCGGCGACCACGCCGAAGTCCGTACCCCGCACTCCGGCAACGGCGGTGGGGGTCCTCAGTACGAGCGAACGGCTCCTGAACGTTTTCTTCATGGTGATTCTGAGCTTGCCGGTCACCACCTGCACGCGAGTGGGCGGATCGGCCTCCGCCATCTTGAGCCCGGAAAGATTGAGCACGGTCACCTCTCTGACGAACAGCTTGCTTCCCTCGTTGAGAAGCAGCTCCGCATACGAGCGGTTTCCGGTACGGATCCGATGGTCATCGGTGACGGTCGCCCCTATCTGCGGAACGAACTTGCCGCCCCCCCGGATGGAGGTGATATCGACATCACCCACTATGGAAACGATCTTGCCGATATTCTGCTGTGCCGCCGCCGGTAAGGACATGGCAAGTATCATCATCGTGAAAACGAGCATCCTTTTCATCGCAACCTCCATTGATCTCCAGAATACGTACGCCTTGCGAGCCTGACCGGGCACATCACATAAACCGGTCATAAGACCACCCCACGAGTGGAGTATCATATACTCTTATCTCCCGGGCAGGCCTTAAGTGTAAATCCGCAAGCGTCCACGGACAAATATATTCAGGCCCGCCGATATTCGCATGCGTTCGCCCGCTCCCGACGAGCTTTCGCGATTTCCTTTCAACCATGATGCAGGCTATCCTCTCCGTCCGTTCACCACCCCGTACTGAATCAGGAATTTCCTGGTCCGCACCACGTAATAGCGGGTCTCGCTGAACGGGATGAACTCGGTAAAATAATCGGGGTCTTCCCCCGGCATCTGCGCCCGCCATTTCTGTACATTACCGGCTCCGGCGTTATACCCGGCGACCACATAATCGAAATTACCCCTGAACATGGAGAGCAGTCCGGCGATATATTTCGATCCCAGGCGTATCGACGTGCAGGGGTCTTTAAGATCGTACTCGGAAATTCCAAGTCCCCGGGCGATCCCCCTGGCCGTCGCGGGCATGATCTGCATCAGCCCCACCGCGCCCGCGGAAGACACCGCTCTCGGGTGGAAAAGCGATTCCGCCTTCATGACGGCATAAACCGCGTTGGGGTCTATCTTGAATGATGTGGTCGACTTCTCCACACACTCGTTAAAGGGGGTCGGGAGTATCCGCTTCAGCATGGATTCGGGCATCAGGGATATGTTTTCCCGCATCTTCCGCGTGCGCATTATCTCAAGGGTGCTGAACAGGGAAAAATAATAATGGCCGTACCGCCCCCCAAAATGTGCAAGCGCGACCGGGCGCTCCTCCTGGGAGACGGAATCGCCGGTGAGCAGCGAAAGCTCCCTGTTTATGCCGTCAATGTGTCCGATGGCGAAATACCGCTCGAGGGCTTTCATGTTGTTCGAGTATCGCGAGCGGAACTTCGGCCTGTCCATGTCGCTCGTGAGTGTTTCCCACGGCTTTTTCTCGGCCGCCGGTATTTTATCGAGGCGCGTGTTCCGTTTCTTCATGTCCTTTTCAATGAGGTAGAGCATCGCGTGACAGAAGAGATAGTCGGCGCGCCTGCCTTCCGCGAGCGCCCTGCCGAACTCGGTCGCGAGCGCTTCGGCCCGATAATCACCCGCCTTACGCTCCATGAGCGCCCAGGTCAGCGTCGAATCGGGATTGTTCGCAACGAGATCATGGAACAGGCGTTCCGCCTCGTCTCTATTGCCGCGATCCTCGTTAAAACGCAGCAGCCAGAACTTCATGCGGTCCGCGTTTTCGCCTTCCGGGTACTTCCCGAGCGCCTCCGTAAAATATCCCTCCGCGGTTTTCCTGTCCTTTTTTCTCAGCGCTTCCCTTCCGAGCGTCCACAGGCAGTATTCGGCAAAAGCGTCGTCGGGATAGCGCTCCTTGAAATCCCGCAGGTTTTTTTCGAAACCGGCCGACCGATTGTCCGATGTGAAGGCCGCGAGTCGCAGCAGGGCTAGTTTCGCCGTATCTTTCGGCACGTCGGTCACAATCTTGCGGTAGATTTCGACTGCGGCACCCTTCCTGTTCCTGCTCCACAATTCGTCGGCGGCGGCGAGCCTGGTTTCCACCTGCCGCGCCGGCTCTACGGATCGCGCAAGGATCTCCACTTCTTTTATTTTGTTCATGCCGGCGCAGGCGCGCGCCAGGAGGTGAATCGAGCGACCGCGAATCGCGCCATCCCTCGATTCCGTCGACAGCGCCTTCAAAATCGGTACGGCCTCATCATACCGCCTGTGGCGGCACAGTGCGCCGGCGAGCGCCACCAGCGTTTCAGCGGGGGGCGGCGCCTCGAGCCTGCCGATTATATCGACGAGCCTTCCAGCGGCGATCGCGGACTGCCAGCTCGATTCATCCAGGGCAATCACCCCCGCGTAATCCTTCACCGCCCCGGCGAAGTCATTCGCCTTCTCGCGCAGCGAAGCGCTCCGTATCAGGGCCGCGGCGCGCGATTCCGGATCCCGGTACGATTTCAGAAGGCCTTCCGCCGTCCGGAGAGCCTCCTCCTCGCGCCCCAGCTCGGACAGGGCGCGCGACTTGAGGAGCAGGGCGTCACGGTACATCGCGCTTCCATCGTTCCCGAGCAAATCGACGAATTTCGTAACGTATTCGAATTCACGGTACAGGTAAAATATATCGGCTATCTCGGCGACCGCGTCGGAGTAGTATTCCGATTTCATGTTATACGAATTAACGAAGGTGTACACCGGATGGGCGAAGAGGCGTATACGGTAATCTCGCTCCCGGACAAAGCAGCTGTTGCTGAAATGGAAAAGGGCCTTTTTATAATTTTTCTTCTTCCTGTACGCCGTACCGAGCATGAAATGCTCCCTGTACCCGGCCCCCTCCTTCTCGAGTGACTGTATAATGGCCTCCGTGGAGGAATAAAAGCCGATCCCGGACAGCCGTCCCGCATCACCGCTCCCTCCCACACAGCACAGCGTGAAAAGCGACAGCATGATAACGGTTCTTCCCGCCCTGGTTTTTTTCTTCTCCATCATCTAATCCTCAAAATAGTTATCGCATATTCAGGGGATGGCGAATCCTTTGCGGCTTCACCGGGGCGGCGACCCCGTCCATCCGTCAGACAAAAAGCCTAGTCACCCTCTTCTATGTATTCCTTCCTGGAAAGATAGCTCTTGTAGTCCTCGAGCTCCTGCAGCGCGGGATTGTCCCATATCTCGTCGTAAAAGGACTTCGCCGTCTTCGCCCGGTAATAGTTGTCCCAGTGAATAAGCAGGTGCCGTTCGCGGCTGTCATCCGGTCCGATCTTCGTAAGCCTTTCCTCTATCTCCCCGAAACTGTAGTTGTTTACCGGCCTTCTTTCCTCGCGAGGAGTCGATACCTCGATAAGCGACAAAAAGGCGTATCGCTTCGCGTGCTTGGCGAGCTTGATGGCCCTCACGTACTGGTAGAGCCTCATCGAGTAGAGCTTCTCGGTGATATTGTCTCCTATCATCATGGCGGTCTGCGCGCTCTTCATATCGCGATAACCGAGATGTAGATAGCCCCTGGCACGGACATCCTTGAGCTCTATCACCCGCGGGGCGAATCCGTTGAGGAGCTCTCCCGCGATCCCGATGTCGCGCGCGAGCGTCTTGCCATACAGGTCGATCAGGATCCGCTGCGCCTTGCGTATCTCGCCGTAGGATTCCTTGAACTGGAATTTCATGTACAGAAGCTGCGCCAGGATGTCGCGCTGTATCGCCTCGCGGAACAGCTTCTTCTCCTCCCCGGTGCCCAGATTGGAGATGGAGGAATCGATGAAATAAAAAAAATACCGGTTGTCCTTAAGCCCCGTCTCGGCCTTGCGCTGTTCCCCCGCGCGCTGGCTGGTCTTCGTCCGCTGGGCGAACGCGTCCGTTGACAGTGAAACCGCGAGAAGGAGCGTCGTGATGGATACGAGCCACGCGCGGGAGACAGTCAGTGATTTTCGCATAGTCCCGTACCCGAATATTTTGGCTTGATTATTCCCGCGAACGGGTCGGTTATGGATCGTACGGGGAATGAACGCCCGCCATACTGCGCCGAACCGTTACCGGCAATCGGCTATGAGTATACGGAAGGGGCGGGCATTACGTCAAATATCTTTTAAGGTGATGCGATGAGCGGAAACAGCATGAAGGTCGTCCCGGTGGTCATGGCGGGAGGCGCCGGAACCCGCCTCTGGCCCCTCAGCAGGGAGGAAAAACCCAAACAGTTTCACGATCTCTCCGGTGACGGCTCGCTCCTCGAGCAGACCATACAGCGTCTTCTGCCTCTCCGCCCCGAGTCCTGCGTCATCGTGACGGCACGACGGTACGAAGGCGCCTCATACAAAGAGCTTGAACGGATCGGCATGAAGGGAACGGTTCTTTCCGAGCCGAGGCCGCGCAACACCGCCGCGGCGGTCCTTTACGCCGCCATCTACCTGTCCAAGATCTGCGGTGACTGCATCATGATCGTACTCCCCGCCGATCACTACATCAGGAACCCGGTTGAATTCGCCGCGGTGCTCAGGAAGGCCGTGGCGGAGGCGGAGAAGGGAAACCTGGTGACCATCGGCGTCCGGCCGCTCTATCCCGAGACCGGTTACGGCTACATCAAGGCCGCGCCCGGCAGCGGCAGCGTCTTCGCCGTCGACAGCTTCGTGGAAAAGCCCGACCTCGAAACGGCGAAACGCTATCTGGCGGAAGGGACCTATTACTGGAACAGCGGCATATACGCCTGGAAGACCTCCGTGATAATCGATAAATTCAGACAGCTCATGCCGCGTCATTACGAGGCCTTCGCTCCGCTTGACGCTCTCGGCGCGGACGAGGTGGATTCCAGCGAGGGCGATGCATGGGCGGCAAAAGAGCGCGTATTCGAGTCCATCGAATCCATATCGATCGACTACGGGATCATGGAGAAGGCGCGTGAGCGCGTTGTGGTGCCCGGCGATTTCGGCTGGGGCGATCTTGGAAGCTGGAACTCCATCGACGACATACTGCGGCCCGATGCCGAGGGAAACCGCAGTCCCTCCGGCGGGCGGGCGATCTTCGTCGGTGCCCGCGACTGCTCGGTTTTCGCCGAAACGAAGCGTGTCGCCGTGGTCGGCCTGTCGAACGTCGTGGTGGTCCAGTCGGGAAACGACATTCTCGTGATGGAAAAGAACGCCTCCCAGCGCGTACGCGAGGTGGTCGATATCGTCAGGGGGCTCGACTCAGGCAAGCAGTCCTGACATCGTTTCCCGGATCGCCCGACGGTGTTGCTCGGTCTGCGGCGATCCCGAACCGGGCGAAAAACGATAATACTCGAGCAGATACTCCGACTGCGAATACTGAAAGAGCGGACCTTTCAGGCGGTTGAGAAACCCGGCGTGCACCTCCAGCGCCGCATTGATCGCGGCGGCCGCTCCCGCCTCCAGCGCTGAATCCCCTCCGGCACCTCCCGTGGTTTTATGAACCTCCCCGAGCATCCAGACAAACCCCAGCGGATCGACGACGGCAATGCTGTAGCGGTACCAGTCGTCGATATGTGCGAGCAGCAGGCGTTTCGCCCGCGCGTCGAGCAGGAAGTGGGCCGGGCAGAAATACGTCTCGCATATCCCGGCCCCGTACAGCGAACGCTCCCGCCCGTCGGCCCCCGCCACGTAGGGATGGACGAGGCAGCCCGGCAGCGAACCATCCCCCGCGAACCCCTGGAAGGGGCAGATATGCGCGGACCCGTCCCTCGGGTGGAGTGGAGACCGGTTTATACCTTCAACCGCCTCACCCTTCGTTCTCAGCTCTCCATCACCCAGAAACCCCGAGATTGATGCGCGTGAGATGTCGCCGAGGTTAAAGGCCCCGCAGCAGGCGCAACACGAGCGCCGTTCGTCGGGCCTGCAGAGTATGATATCGAGAACCTGTTTCATAAAAGTGTTTCCATTTGTCCGAAAACCCGGTAGGATTGTAAAGAGGTTTTATTACGGGACCGCGCCCATGAACATATCATTTCTCGACGATCGGGGCTCCCTCATCAATTTCTACGAGGTCCTCGACATTCCCCTCACCGCGGAGAAGGCGTCGATCCGCACGTCCTTCTGCGCTCTCATCAAACTGTTCCATCCCGACGCTTCCGGGATCGACAGCGAGGAGCAGCGTCGCAGGGCGCATCTCATCATTCGGGCCTACAAGGTTCTGAGCGACGTCTCGCTCAGAACGGAGTATGACCGGCTGCTCGCCGCCGCACGGAAACAGGACCGCCCGACATTCGCCGTCATTCCACGGCAGCGCGTCAAATATTCGGTATCCCTCGAGGGTCTGCTCCGGACCAGGATGCTCAACAAACGCATCCGCCGTACGGAGCGAATCCGTAATTTTGGCCAGGACGTGGAGGTCTTCATCACGCCGGGCGAGTCACGCAGCGGCATCGTCGTCCGCATTGACCTTCCCTCCCGTATGACCTGCCCTCTGTGTTACGGCAAGGAACCCGAGTGCCATGTGTGCCGCGGAGTGGGCCGCATCAGCGCCTCATCGGCGGTGGAGATCACCATCCCGCCGCCGATCTCCCACAACGCGCTGTATGAATTCGACCTCATGAAGGCGCGTCCGGACCGCTTTACCGCGTTCACGATGAAATTCCTGAAAACAAGGATAAGCCTGATAGGGAGAAAGAACCCGGGCGGAGGCGCCACTCAGCAGTGAGGCGGAACGATCCGGTCGCTGTCGGCGAGGACGCGTATGGTGTTGAAGCTGTTGAGGACGTGCTCGGCGAGGAACTTGAAATTGATCGTGTCGAAGGTGTCCTCGCCGGTATGGTAGTTTTTATTCCGGTAAAACGCCGTGTCGGTGAGCATTATGGCCGGGTACCCGTGCCGGTTGAACGAATAGTGGTCGGAGTGGTTGATTCCCGGTATCGACGACGGACCCACTATGTCCACTATATCGCGCCTGGAGTACCGGTTGTAGACCTGTTTCCAGGCGTACGTGTACGGCGCCGACGAGGGAAGCGAAACGACCGCGAGAAAATCACCCCTGCGGGGAAGATGCTTCGCCATGTCACGGAAAGGCACATGCTGCTCGTACCGGCGATTGGCATAGCCCAGCATCTCGAGACAGACCATGAGCTCTATGTTGTCCCCGCGCTCCCTGGCGCGGCGGGCGCACACCATGCTGCCCATGTTTTCCCCGGAAAAATGCGGCGGTTCCTCAAGCGTGAAGGCGACGAATCTCAATGTTCTCTTAAAGCTGAAGGGTGAGAGGAGCCGGAACAGCTCAAGCAGCCCGGCGATACCCGTGGCGTTGTCATCGGCCCCCGGCGTGTCTTCGATGGTATCGTAGTGCGCCCCGATCACGATGATCCCCTCGGGCGAGCCGCTGCCCGGGATCTCGGTCCGGATATTTGATACCCTGCGGCCCTCGACCTCGTAATCCTCATCGGTTACCGGCCTGCCTCCGGCCGCGAAGCGTTCGCGGATGAACCGCGCCGATCTCTCGAGGTTTTCATATCGTCGGAGGGTCCGCTCACCCATCTCCACTGAAAGGAACTGCAGGATCTCCCGCGCATTGCGGGCGATGCTTTTCCTGACTCGATATTCCGCCGGTAAATAGTCGGTGATCACGTGATGTTTCCGATTGCTGACGCTGCCTGTGCCGGTTGAGTATGAATTGATGAGGAGCGGATAATTGTCAATAATTATTATTTTGGTTGTATAACAACGTCGGACAAGTGCCTTCCGCTTTCTCCGCGCATTCGGGCTCAGTAGGTATAGAACCCCCTGCCCGACTTCCTCCCGAGATAGCCCGCCGCCACGTACTTTTTGAGAAGCGGGCACGGACGGTACTTGGTATCGCCGAATCCCTTGTAGAGCTCGTCGAGTATGGCCAGCACGATATCGAGCCCCACCATGTCCGCGAGCTCGAACGGCCCCATGGGCTGGTTCATCCCGAGTTTCATGACCTTGTCGATCGCCTCGACCGTTCCCGCGCCCTCGTACAGGGCGAAGATCGCCTCGTTGATCATCGGCATCAGTATCCTGTTCGCGATGAAACCCGGATAATCGCGCGATTCGACGTATTCCTTGCCGGCCTTTTTGACGATCTGTTTCGCCGTTTCGAAGGTCTCGCGCGTGGTGGCCAGCCCGCATATGATCTCGACCAGCCGCATGGCCCGTACGGGATTCATGAAGTGTATGCCGATAACCGACTCCGGCCGTTTCGTCGCCGCGGCGATGGCGGTGATGGACTTCGACGAGGTGTTCGAGGCGAGTACCACCCCGGGACGGCAGACCCGGTCCAGTTCGGCGAATAGGGCTTTTTTAATCCCGAGATCCTCGGTGACGCATTCGATGACGATGTCGGCCCCGGCGAATTCATTCAGGCCCTCCCGCGTCTCAACGCGGGATTCAAGCTCGGCCATGCGGGTCGCATCGAGCCTGCCTTTCCGCTCGTATCCGGTCAGGCGATCATGTATCTTTTCGCGCGCGGCGGCGAGTCTGGCCGGGTCGTTATCGTTCAGGATGACGCGGTAACCCGACTCCGCGAAGAAAATCGCCAGGTCGCTTCCCATGATTCCCGCTCCGACAATGCCGAAGACTTCCATATCGCCACCTCCACACGATATACATGAACACCACGGCGCGGCCCGCTGTCAACGCAAAACGAACGGGCTCCCGCGAGCCCTCATGCCTCATACCACCCTGTTGCGCCTCTCCCCGCGGAGGAAGGCCCCGATATTCGCGGCGACCTCGCCGACCAGGCGACGTCTCGATTCCACGCTCGCCCACGCGATGTGCGGCGTGATGATACAGTTGGGAGCGGAAAGCAGCGGCTCCTCCACAGGCGGCGGTTCCCGTTCCAGGACATCGAGCGCCGCGCCGGCGATCAGTCCCGACCGGAGCGCCCGGTTCAGCGCCGCCTGGTCCACGATCGGCCCGCGTGCCATGTTGACGATAAAGGCCGTCCGTTTCATCCGCGAGAGGAATTCCTCGCCGATGATGCCCCGCGACTCGGGACTCAGCGGAAGATGGACGCAGATGAAATCGGACCGTTCGGCAAGCCCGTCAAGCCCCACGCGCTCCCAGACACCGTCATACTCGACCCCTTCCCGACCGAGCGCGATGATGCGCATTCCGAACGCGCGGGCGAGCCGGGCGACCTCGCTCCCGATTGCGCCCATCCCCATGATGCCGAGCACCTTTCCCTCGAGCTCGAACGTGGGCCAGGTGCCCATCGTGTAAATTTCCGAACGACTCCACCTGCCGTCGCGTGCGGCCGCGTCGTAATCGACAAGACGCGTGGCAAGCGCGAGCATGCACGCCAGGGTGAACTGCGCGACCGACGAGCTCGAATAACCCGGTACGTTCGCCACGGCGATGCCGAGGCGGGAGGCCGCATCGATGTCGATGTTATTATAACCCGTGGCCGTTACCGCGATGAGCCTCAGATCGGGACAATCACGCATTAGCCCTTCATCGAATACGCACTTGTTGCTGACGGCCACGGCCGCGGTCCGCAGCCGGTCCCGCATTTCTTCCGGGCGGGTGATATCGTATTTCACAAGGCGCGCGATTTTTTCAAGCGGCGCGAAATCGAGGTCGCCGTAATCGACGGTCGCCGCATCCAGAAAAGCTATCTCCGTATCCATTCCTGTAAACCACGCTCCAATTACACAGACACATCGACGCCCGGTCTCAATACCCGGTGTGTCGGAATCTGTTGATCTAAAACCGTTTGAGATGATGATGCATGAACATCGTTAAATTCACAACCCCATTTTTCATGCTCCCCGGGCGTTTTCTTCAGTGAGCGGTCTCGGCAGGCGGCGGATTCCGGAGAAGTGACTTTTCTGCTTGTCTTTCGCTCTCAAACCGACTATCCTGAAAATGCGGGTATGCAGTCCGTGCCTCTGAGCCTGACATGCATAAATTCCTCGAAGCGGACGGCCGCGGGCGCGGCCGGGGAGTGTGAGATGCATAAACTGGTTCTTCTCCGCCACGGCGAGAGCGACTGGAACAGGGAAAACCGTTTTACCGGCTGGACCGATGTGGGGCTCTCCGAAAAGGGCGTGGTGGAGGCCCGCGGCGCAGCCACGCTTTTGCGCGACGCCGGATACGTTTTCGACCAGGCCTTTACCTCGGTGCTTCGCCGGGCCATACAGACGCTGTACATCGTCCTCGACGAGATGGATCTGTTATGGATTCCCGTCAGCAAATCGTGGCGCCTGAACGAACGCCACTACGGGGCGCTGCAGGGACTCAACAAGGCCGAGACCGCGGCAAAGTACGGCGACGAACAGGTACACCTCTGGCGGAGAAGTTACGACGTCCCGCCGCCCTCCCTCGACACCGACGACCCCCGGCACCCGCGCCATGATCCGCGCTATGCCGGCGTCCCGGCCGGGGAGATTCCCGCGGGCGAGTGCCTCGCCGACACCGTGCGGCGCTTCATGCCCCTCTGGGACGAGACGATTAAACCCGCGATTCTCGGCGGTCGGCGCGTCATCATCGCCGCCCACGGCAACAGCCTTCGCGCGCTGGTCAAGCACCTTGACGGCATGAGTGACGAGGCGATCGCCGACCTCAACATCCCCACGGGCATCCCCCTGGTCTACGAGCTCGATGAAAAACTCTCGCCGCTCGGACATTATTATCTCGGCGATGAGGACGCGGCGCGCAGGGCCGCCGAGGCGGTGGCCGCGCAGGCGAAAAAAAAGTGACGGACGCGCCATCACATCAAGGAGGAGAAAGAACATGATCCAGACCATTAAAAAATATCTCGGCCCGAACGCTGACGGCCTGTTGAACCACAAGGCGAAATTCTCCGCCGAACACCTGCATCTGCCCGGCGGTGATTTCGTCGAGCGCGTAATGCTGCCATCCGACCGCCACCCGGCCGTGCTCCGTAACATGCAACTGCTCTACAACACCGGGCGCCTTTCGGGGACGGGGTACCTTTCAATTCTGCCGGTCGACCAGGGGATCGAGCACAGCGCCGGGGCCTCGTTCGCTCCGAATCCGGTCTATTTCGATCCGGAAAACATCGTGAAGCTCGCGATCGAGGGCGGCTGTAACGCCGTGGCTTCGACCCTGGGCGTACTGGGGTCGATCGCGCGGAAGTACGCGCACCGCATCCCCTTCATCGTAAAGCTCAACCACAACGAGCTGCTCACCTATCCAAACAGGCACGACCAGATACTCTTCGCCGACGTGGACCAGGCCTTCGACATGGGCGCGGTCGCGGTGGGTGCCACGATCTACTACGGCTCCGACGAGAGCACACGGCAGATACAGGAGATCGCGGAGTCCTTTCGGTACGCCCACGAGCTGGGGCTTGTGACCGTGCTCTGGGCATACCTGCGCAATTCCGCATTTCAGACAAAGGAGGCGGACTATCACCTGGCGGCGGACCTCACGGGGCAGGCGAACCATCTGGCGGCAACCATTGAAGCGGATATCGTGAAGCAGAAGCAACCGGTAACCAACGGCGGATTTACGGCGCTCAAGTTCGGTAAAACCGACAGGAAGGTCTATTCGGATCTCACATCGGACCACCCGATCGACCTGACCCGCTACCAGGTGATCAACTGCTACATGGGCCGCGCGGGACTCATCAATTCGGGAGGAGCGTCGTCGGGCGAAAGTGACCTGGCCGAAGCGGTCACCACGGCGGTCATCAACAAGCGCGCCGGGGGAATGGGGCTCATCTCCGGCCGGAAGGCATTTCAGAAGCCGATGAAGGACGGGGTTGCGATCCTCAACGCCATACAGGATGTTTATCTCTGCAAAGAGGTGACTATCGCATAGACGACGAAACGACCAGGGGCAGCACCCGTTCGATGAAGAGATCGGGGCGCTCCATCACGGGATTGTGAAGGCTTTCAGGAATGGACACTATCCGCAAATTCGCGAAATAGCCTTCCACCACCTCCCGGAAGGCCTTGACCGGACCGAAGCTCCTGCCGCCCTCGACGTAGATGGTCGGGACTTCGCTGTGGTAATGAGCGTGGTAGAAAGCCCTGCACCTTTTCGCAAAGCGGTAAATCGAGGTCATGAACGCGATCGCCGTGCGTACCGGTGTTCGCCTGAATCCCTCTTCGGTATACCGCATGCCGTTACTGCCACCCGCCACCTGCAGCGGAAGAAAGCTGTTCAGAAAATGGAATCCCGCCATGCTCCGCAACAGCATGCGGTAAAGAAAGGCGTTGAGGCCGGGCACGAGGATCAGGTGAAGGTACCACGGCATGAAGTCGTACACCTCGATTAGAACCATCCGCTCTATCATCTCCGGGTGAAGCCGGGCGAACTCCATCGCGGTATTTCCGCCGAGGCAGTTCCCGAACAGGGTGACCCGCTCGTGCCCCAGTCCGAGTATAAAATCCCTTCCGAGCTCGACGAGGTCTTCAATCGAAAAATTCGAGAGCGGTCCGCTCGCTCCGTATCCCGGCCAGGCCGGTCGATACACGGTGAAGTGCCGTGCGAAGGCCTCGTGGCAGAAACCGAAGGTATCCTCGTTGCCTATCCATCCATGGAAGAATACCAGCGGCGGTCCGGCTCCGCTTTTCTTGTAGGATATGGAAGTCCCTTTGACCACGGCAACCAAGGACTCCTCCTTCGCCGTGTGATCGACAGTAACAAAAGGCATGCTCGCCGCAGCGGAGGTATTCATAAATGACCACCAGTCGTTATAATCCGTACGCGCCGTTCGGGCCGCTTCAGTCTATTCGAACTTCGGGGTTGTCTCCATCAATTCCAACATATGCTCCCGCGCCTGCCGGCTTACTGTCCGCGTGCGCGATAAGCCACTTGTTCCGCGCGAAAAGCAGACGGTCGGATCCGGCCGACAGACCGCCCTCCAGCGGAAGGTTCGTCCCGCGCGGCAGAACGATGACGGCCCTGAAGCCGCCGGCATGTATGTTCAGCGGGGCGAAATGCATCACGAGGGGATAAAGTTCCACCGCCGAACCGCGGGGGATAAAGAACGCGGTCGCCTTCGACGCCGGGAAGCGCCCGTCCCTGTAATCCGAAAACAGTCCGAGGAAGAGCAGCAGGTCGGTCCCCGCCACGACGACTTCGCTCGATTTGTGCCACTCCATGGCGTTCATGCGGCCGTTATGCCCCGCACAGGTGCCTGCCTGTATATCGAGGCCGCCGAAAACTGCTCTCCGGATCTCCGCCGCGAGCGGCAGTCCTTCTATCTCGGCCACACCGGCACGGTACTCCACTCCATCGGAGGGTATCGGGAATCCGTCCAGGAACGCGGTGAAGGAAGAGAAATCAAGCGCGGGAACGATCCGTCCGAAGCGTTCAAAATCCGGTTCCGTGCAATGCAGGATCCGGATGCCGGGATTGAGTGAGCGCAATCTGTCGATCATGACTATCAGAGCACGTATTTAATCACCGCGAACCCGCCGACAAGAAGCACGACGAAGACTATCGCGAGCAGGTTAAACCGCTTTTCAATGAATTCCCGTATCGGCGGACCGAACTTCCATATGAGCCCAGCGACAAGAAAAAACCGCAGCGAACGGCTCACCAGTGACGCAACGGCGAAAACCCCGAGGTCGATCCTCGCGACCCCCGCCGTGATGGTGATCACCTTGTAGGGAAGCGGGGTGAACCCGGCGGTGAAGACGATCCAGAAACCGAACTCCTCGTAAAGCGCCGCCACACGGTTGAACGCGTCGACGGTGAAGCCCGGAATAAAGTCGAAAAAGAACAGGGCGATCGATGAAAAATCGCCGCCGGTATACCAGAGGGCATAGCCAATAAAATATCCGAACAGGCCGCCGGCGATTGAAGCGGCGGAACACGCGGCCGCATACCTCCACGCCTTTTCCCGGACCCCGAGAACGAGGGCGATAAGCAGCACGTCGGGAGGTACCGGGAAAAACGACGATTCGGCGAAAGCGAGGATGAAGAGCGCGATCCCGCCGAAGGGCGACTCGGCCCATGAAAGCACCCAGTCGTAGAGATAGCGGTGGATGCTCCAGCCGTAACGTTCCCTGGTATATTTGATGGACATGTTCGTGCGTTATTTCCCTTCCGGGCGAAGCAGCGGGAAGAGGATGGTGTCCTTGATCGATGCCGTGTCAACGAAGAGCATGACGAGCCGGTCGATGCCGATGCCCATGCCGCCGGCGGGCGGCATGCCGTACTCGAGCGCGTTGATATAGTCGTAATCCATCATCTGGGCCTCGTCGTCTCCGGCCTCCCTTTTGCGCACCTGGTCCTCAAAACGGGCCTTCTGGTCGAACGGATCGTTGAGTTCGCTGAAGGCGTTCGACATCTCGCGACCGGCGATGAACAATTCGAAGCGCTCCACGAAATCCGGATCGTCCTCGCGGGCCTTGGAAAGGGGTGAGAGTTCCCGCGGGTAATCGGTAACGAAAACCGGCTGCACGAGATTGGGTTCGACTTTCTCGTCGAAGACCTCTCCCGCGATCTCCCATTTCCCCAGCTTTTCGGGTGTCTTTATACCGATGGATTCGGCCGCGCGGCGCGCATCATCGACCGACACGAGGGAAGCGAAATCGAGCCCCGAATATTTTTTAATCAGCTCGACGAAGGAGGCCCGCCGCCATGGCGGCGTGAAATCGATCGTCGACCCCTGGTACTCGAGTTTCATCGATCCCAGAAGCTTCGCCGCCAGGTCGGAAACCATGTCCTCGGCGATATGCATCATCGTCTCGTAGTCGGCGTATGCCTCGTACAGTTCGAGCATGGTGAACTCGGGATTGTGCCGTGTTGATATTCCCTCGTTGCGGAAGTTCCTGTTGAGCTCGAACACCTTCTCGAAGCCGCCGACCACGAGGCGTTTCAGATACAGCTCGGGGGCGATGCGCAGATAGAGATCGATGTCCAGCGCGTTATGGTGCGTGATGAAGGGCCGCGCGGCGGCGCCGCCGGGTATGGCCTGCATCATGGGGGTCTCGACCTCTATGTAGCCGCGCCGGGTGAGGTATTCCCGGATGCCGGTAATGATCCGGCTGCGCATGATGAAGTCCTGGCGCGTCTTCGGCGTGACGATGAGGTCCACGTACCGCTGCCGGTAACGCATCTCGCGATCGGCGAACTCGTCGAAGAGCCTGCCGTCCTTCTCCTTGACCGACGGCAACGGCCGGATGCACTTGGCGAGCAGCGTAAGCTTTTCGACGTGGATGCTGATCTCACCCTGGTTGGTCTTGAAGACAAATCCCTCGATACCGACGACATCGCCCAGATCGAGCGATTTGAACAGATCGTAATTCTCCTCTCCGATGTCGTCCCTGCGCGCGTAGAGCTGGACGGTGCCGGACTGGTCCTCGAGGTGGGCGAATGATGCCTTGCCCATTACCCGTTTGGAGCGCAACCGTCCGGCCACGCTCACGCGCGGTTTCTCATCCTCCCTGAACTCGCCTTTGGCTTCCTCCGCGGCGTGCGTGCGGCGATAACGCGGGGGATAGGGATTGATTCCCTTCTGCCTGTACTGCTCTATTTTCTCGATACGCTGGCGTACCAGGTCATTGATATCATCGCTCATCTGCCGCGTCTCCTCGCCTGAAGTAGTGCCTATTACGGCGTCGCGGTCCGTTTCGTGTCAAATTCTTTTTGTGCGGTCCTCGAACACCCGGGTACGGAAGCGCTTTTTTATGGTAGCCGGATACGCCCTGATTTGTTTACTTGTCATTGAGTACGCCATACACCCACGGGCGTCCGCAAGGAAGGGTGCACCATGAGCCATGCATTCGAGATGGGGCCCATCAGGCCCCCCAGCGAAGCGTACAGCATTCTGCTCCGGATCACGCGCAACTGCCCGTGGAACCGCTGCGCCTTCTGTTCAACCTACCGCGACGCCGAGTTCTCCCGGCGCGGCCTGGATGAAATCAAAAGAGACATCGACAACATGCACTCCATCGCCCTCAGGCTGGCGGAGACCTCGATACAGCTCGGAATGGAGGGGCGTGTCGACGAAGCGGTTGTCGCGAAGGCGCGCGGTGACGACACGACTCCCGAATCGTACTACCGCCAGGTCGCGTTCTGGATGCACTACGGAATGCGTACGGTTTTTCTTCAAGATGCGAACTCGCTCATCATGAAGACCGCGGACCTCGTTGAGGTCCTGCTCCATCTCAGGTCGAGGTTTCCGTTCATCGAGCGCGTCACCTCGTACGCGCGCGCGAAAACGGTGAGCAAGAAGTCCGTCGACGAGCTCAGGGAGCTCCGACAGGCGGGCCTTACGCGGCTCCATATCGGCATGGAATCCGGCTGTGACTCCGTGCTCGAGCTCATATCAAAGGGAGTTACGGCGGACGAACAGATACTCGCCGGGCGCAAGGCCATGGAGGCCGGGTTCGACCTGTCGGAATACTACATGCCGGGGGTCGGCGGAGCGGAACACAGCCGCGAAAACGCCGTAGAATCCGCGCGCGTGCTCAGCGCGATCAATCCGACCTTCATACGGCTCCGCAGTACGGTGCCCCTTCCCGGAACACCTCTCTTCGACATCATGTCGCGCGGGGAATGGACTCCCCTGTCCGAGGACGGCAAGGTGCGGGAAATCCGCCTCTTTATCGACAGCCTTGGGGATATCACGAGCACCATCGCCAGCGACCACATGATGAACCTGCTCGAGGACGTCGAGGGAACGATGCCCGGTGACCGTACCCATATCCTCGAAGCGATCGACCGCTATCTCGGCATGAACGATGACGGGCGGGAAAGCTTCATCATCGGCCGGCGGCTCGGAATTTACCGGCTTCTTTCAGATTTCGCGCCAGATCCGCAGGTGGAAGCCGTAAAACTGGATCTCAAACACAGGTTCGGCTCGATCGACGCGGCGGTGCTCGAGCTGCTGAAAAATTTCATTTAGCTCGATCCGGAGCCCGCAGTTCCATGCCCTGGCCGCACAAGAACTCATCGATATTCCGCGCACTGCAACGGTATTTGTGAAAATAAATGCCGATTTTGTTGAGAAAATTATTGATTAATATAAAAGAAATTATAATTTTGGGCCACGGATTTATATGATTATTATACAGTATTCAGTTTTTAGTGGAATAGCGGAAACCTGATCCGGCACGGGCCGGCGGTGTCCGCCGATTGACGCGTTCTCGCAACCGCCATCATAACGAGGTGCCACATGAGCAGCTACATCAAGGGATCAACGCTCGAAAAATCAATCCAGAAGCAGTTGAAACTCTGGGAAACCCAGAAGGCGAAGCTCGTCGAAAAACAGGAGCCGAGGCCGTTCATCACGATCTCGCGCGAGTATGGCTGTAACGCGGTCGCGATCGCCGACGCCCTTGCCGATGCCCTGAACAAATACGAGAGCACCGACGTCTGGAAATCTTACGATAAAGAGCTCATCGACAAGATATGCTCGGATCACAACATCGCCGAGGCCCTCTGTGAGACCATAGACACCAAACGCAGGGAGGAGATCAGCGAGTTCTGGAGATCGGTGCTTACCGACTACCCGCCGCAGGTATCGGTGTACCAGAAGCTGGTGCAGACAATCCGCAGCCTCTCCATTCACGGCAGGTCCATAATCGTGGGCCGCGCCGGCGTCATGATCACCCGGTCGCTCAGATACGGCGTCCACATCAAGCTGGTCGCCCCCCTGAACCATCGCATCCAGAAGGTTATGGAAACCGCCGGGATAAAAGACAGGCTCGAGGCCGAAAAGCTGGTGGAGCGCAAGGACCGCGAGCGTCACGACTTCCTGACCCAGTACCTCAAGTTCGACGCGAAAAACCCGTCATCGTACGATGTCACGTTCAACGTTGCCCGGATAACCCCCGAAGAGATTTCCCAGTCGGTGATCTGCATCCTGAAATCGAAACAGTTCATCAAATAGCCGGCTAACCGGACAGAAGGCAAAACCCTGCATCACGGCGAGGGGGGGATGACCCCCTCGTTTTTTATTTTTTCGGCCGCTCGACAAATCGAACGCCGTACGGCTCTATTCTGCGCAAACCAAACCAACGGTACGACGCGGTGTGGTTCAATACCACGTCCACGGCACCGCCGTCGACGGTGGTCCGCCTTATCACCTCGAGGCCCATCCCCCTGAAACGCGGCGCGAGCCCCGCCCTTTTCAGTATCTTCCTGTACAGAAGGAAAATCGCCGTTGGATCGGGAGATGTGCCGAAATAGTATACGCGCCCGCGGCCATACTCGTTTACCGTAATGCAGGGCTCTCCTCTGTAATGCTTTTTACGATCGCGATACCAGGCGAGCGGTTTCGCGGTCACCGGCTCGACGATCTCCGCCCACGCCTCCCCTTTCGCCGGAACGATCCCCACGCGAATCCCGACCTTCGTCGCGTTGAGCGACTCGAATCGCTTGATCCTCACCCCGGCCATGGCGGCGAAAAGACCCGGCAGCTCAAGCCGTACGGCATGGTTCTTCATGTCACGCGCACCGGCCCTCCAGCCGAGGACCAGGGTTCCGCCCTCCCTCACCCAGGACTCGAGACGTCCCACAAATTCCGGATCGGCCATCTGGTAGAGCGGAAGGCTGATGATCCTGTAACGCGATAAATCGACACCGCGTGCGCTTTTAACATCGGCATTGATATTGAAAACCGCGTATGGAACGAAATTGCGCGCCATCTCGAGATCGTAGCCGACCTGCATGTACGGAGTCGGCAGCATGTATATGCCCTTCGAGAGATACTGTTCTTTCAATACCCGGGAGTTATCCTTGTCGTATACCACGCACGCTTCCGACGTCACCGGCTCCGACGCGAACCGGTCGAATGCCGGTGAATGCCGCCTCATGTTCGCCGCTATCGCCGCCGCCCTCGAGGTCGGAGTGTTGTCCGGATCGAAAAGCCCATAGCAGAGCTGCTCCTGGCCGAAGGCGGCCGTGCGCCAGCGGAAATAATAGATATGGTCCGCACCGCGCGCGATCGACTGATTGGTCCAGAGCGTCACCTGTTCGTCGGGCGGAAGATAACCGAGACAGGTATGGCCCTGGAACCCGCTGAACTGCTCGAATACGGCGAACCGTCCCCGTTCGTTGAGCCCCCGGATGTAGCTGAGTATGTATGCGGTGAAAAAATACGGAAGCGGCTCGTCCTGGTCGCCCCATACCGGGTAATTATCGAAACCGACCATCTCCATCCCGCGGCACAGGCGCTCCATGTCGATGACCGGGTAATGCGGCGTGGGATAGAGATTTGTCGTCACCCACTGCCCGTCCTGGATATGCTTCCGTAACAGTTTCATCTGCATATCGACGAAATCAACCGCCGAATCGGAGCAGAAACGGTCGTAATCGAGCGCGAGTCCCGGGCTCTGAATGCTCGAAACCTGCTTCCTCGGCACAGGGACCTGCTCGAAACCGACGTAGGTGGTTCCCCAGAAGACCGTGCCCCACTCCGTATTCATGGCATGTACGTTTTTATATTTTTTCCGCAGCCATTCGTGCCATTTCCCAACGCAGGTCGGGCAGACACAGCGATCCGATCCCTCGTGGCCGATCTCGTTGTCGATCTGCCAGCCGATCACCACCGGGTTTTTACCGTAACGCCGGGCGATCGCCTCGACGAGCCTTGCCGATGCCTTGCGGTAGGTATCGGAGTTGTAACACGCCTGACGACGCGTGCCGAAGTCGCGGTAGACGCCCGAGGGATGTATCTGCACCATCCCGGGATCTTTATGATAGAGCCAGGCGGGAAAGGTCGCGGTCGGCGTGCCCAGCACGACCGAGAGCCCGTTTTCGCCGGCAAGTCTGATCGCCTCGTCGAAGAGCGAGAAATCATATTTCCCGGGTCGGGGTTCGAGAAGGGACCAGGCGAACTCCATCATCCTGACCGATCGAAAGCCCATCTCTCTCATGCGCCGGAAATCCGATTCCCATAACGCTCGGTCCCATTGCTCGGGATAGTAATCCACTCCAAACAGCACTCCTCCGCCATTATTCATTGCCGGTCTCCAGGTTCGGTAATACCGCAGATACTGCTTACAAGAATGGGATATAAACACAAAGGCCCGATATCGCAAATATTTATTTTGCGAAATCGATTTAAAATGATACAATTGAATAGTTATAAATGACGGTTAACCTCATACTCGCCGCCGTCGAAAACGAGAACGGCGAATTCGTCCAGGCCTGAATAACGGGGAACCCGTGTGGTTGCGGGCAAACGATCCGAGCGGGAGCATGAAGGTCTCAGGGGGGCTCCAATGGGTAGCATGAAATACACCGCACGACAGGTTCTCGAAATCAAGGGCGGCTTCATATATTTCATCCTGATGACCGGTGCATCGATTCTGGCGGTTATTTTTCAGCTCATCGCCAGGGTGGACTTCAGGGGGATTATCGGGCCCGTCGTTTTCGGATTCATCGTCAGTATCCTCTCCTATGTCATCTACCGACGGAAAAAGGGCCTGAAGAAGGCGGCCCTGCTCTCCTGGGTCGTGGCCGCCCTCGGTGTCACGGTGCCGCTGCTCGCCAAGTACAACTACGCGAAGATAATGGACTGGCGCTACTCGGCCGAATCCTACCATATTTATACGATCGCGGTGTTCTTCGTCGTGTCGCTGCAGTTCCTTTATAACAGGAAAATCCTGATATTTTTCTCTCTGTTCACTTTCCTCAACTGGATCGGCTTTCTGTTCATCGCCGCCGACAGCGGTGTTACGATGCACATGCTGTCCATCATCGACGGCAAGCCGGTACACGACTTCATAATCCTGCGCGAGGTCTACTTCATGACGCTCATGGCGATCATCGTCTACATCGCCTATCGCAACATCCCGGTCATCGATGAATACGACGCGCGCACAACCGAACAGTTGAGGATTATCGAACGTCAGACCGAGACCCGGAACGAAATCGTCCACGAAATCAACGCGAAGATGACCGCCCTGTTCGAACAACTGGAGGAGCAGAACAGGGTGATCGTGGACTTCAATGAGAAGATCCAGAGCCAGGCGTCCACCTTCGAGGAGATCTCAGCCACGCTCGAGGAACTGCTGGGTTCGGCAGAAAACATCTCGGATTCGGCGGGCGAGCAGATAGACGAGAACCGGAAGATGGAGACCATCATCGACGAGTTCAAGAACATCCAGGGCGAGACCAAGAGTAATCTCGACCTCTCACTAGGCAGCATCGGCCTGGTCGTGGACAAGACCACCTCCGGCAAGGAACGCCTCGAGGAGGTGGAGCGTTTCATCTCCGTCATCAGCGAGCAGAGCTCGCGTATCTCCGAAACCGTTTCCATAATCATCGAGATCGCGGACAAGATCAACCTGCTCTCCCTCAACGCGAGCATCGAGGCGGCGAGGGCCGGAGAGCACGGCAGGGGCTTCGCGGTCGTCGCCGACGAAATCGGAAAGCTCGCGGTGCAGACGACCGACAGCATCAAGGAGATCGAGAACGTCCTGAAGTCCAACACCGACACCACGAGGCGCGGAGTGGAGATCATTCAATCGGCGGCCTCGCTGTTGAAGGGGATGATCGGGAACATGGAGGACAGCTCCAACAAGATCAAGATACTCAGGGAGAGTATTTTCGTCGAGGAGCGCTACACCGCGGTGATCATCGACCAGACCCTTAAGAATCTCGACCTGGCAAGGGGCATCGGGACCGCGACCGACGAGCAGAAACTGGCCATAGAGTCAACGACGAAGGCGGTCGATCACATCAACGAACTCATGTCCGAAATGGTCAAGGGTGTCACGGCAATGGCCGAATCCTCACGGCTCATCTTCGAGAACGCGAAGAACCTGGTGGGAATCGCCGAAAAGGCGGCCGATCGTCAGAACTGACCGTTTCAGCTTCTGCCGGGAAGATAGTGCAGCGGATCGACCGGTTTACCCGCCCTGCCGATCTGGAAGTGAATGCTGCGGCTTCCGTCATCAATTTTACCGATAACCCTCCCCGCGGAGATTCGCTCGCCTTCCCTGACCGATATCTCGCCCATGCGGGAATACACCGTTATAAAACGCTCATCGTGCGAGATGATCACGTAACGACCGTAACCGCGCATATCGCCTATCCGTTTCACCACCCCGGAAGCCGAAGATACAACGGTCGAACCCGGGCTGCTCGTAATCTCCAGCCCCAGGGGTTTCACCCCCCGGGCGGAGTCCCTGCGGACGGCGATTACCCGCGGCAACGGCCAGCGAAAATCTATACGCTCCCGGGCCGGCGTTGGAGCGGTGACCGGGGTCCGGGCCGTCTGACGCGTACTGTTCGACGGCAGCCGGAGCTTCGCCCCCACCTTGATGGGTTCACCCTTCTTCAGATCATTGAGACCATAAATCTCGGCAAGCGTACAGTCATGCCGTTTCGCAAGGCTGTAGAGGGTATCGTTTTTCTTAACGGTATACGTGATTACCGGAGTCGTTCTGTCCTTCACGGACTTCCGGAGCGAATCACCGGCCGGGGATGATTCCTTTCCGGGAGCTGTCCTCACAATCCCGGGGGGTTCGTTCTTTGCCCTGCCCGGGCCGATCTCGTCTTCCCCGCGGCGGGTCTGTCGCCCCCTGTCTTCGTCCTGAAGGTCCGCGCCGTCATCATAGCCCTCGAATGGTTCGGAGGCATCAAATCCCGCGTCATCGTAGACCGTTTCGTCATCGCTCCAGCGGTGCAGGATCGTCATTCCGCGGGCAGGCCGAACTTCCTCGTCCCGGGAGTAGCCGCGCCGGTCATCGCGCACCATCACGGTGCGCGGCGGCGCACAGTACATCCCCCCGGAAAAGACGAATAGTGCCACCCAGGCGATGGCATACATCCCTGTTGCCTTCACGGAACAACTCCTTTCGTTCCATGCGCGCGCGGAAGCCCCTTCCGCTCCGTCAGCGCGGCCATGTAAGCATAGTATTCCTTTATCTAAATATCGGCTCTGCGCCCTTTATAGTTGAGCTTTTTTTATTTTTTATTCGCCGGTCTTTTCAGATTAATCCCGGCCGGAGTCCGCACGGCGCGTTCAGTCGCTCCCCGTAGTCGTTATGGTGAGCTTCCCGTGGCGGACGTTCTTTATGGAAAGCAGCCGGTCAGCGATTTTTTTCACCACCCGTGAAGCCCCTTTCAGGATAAGCACTTCCAGGCAGTTGTGTTCATCGAGATGGACATGCACCGCGGAGATTATGCTCTGGAAATTATCATGCTGAATGTCGTTAAGCCGGTCGGCGATTTCCCTCACCTCGTGGCTGTACACCAGGGTGAGTGTCCCTATGACCCCGGCCTCGGGTGATGCCGCCTCCTCGCGGACGAGCGCATCACGTATCAGGTCGCGGATGGCCTCTGACCGGTTTACGTATCCTTTCTCCGAAATCAGGTCATCGAACTGGAGGAGCAGCTTTTCATCGATCGACACCCCGAAACGAATTATCCTGTTACCCATGAAGGTCCATCCTGATCAATTTTTCCGGCAGCAGTGTATCATGAAATCCAGCGGTGTCAAGCACGGCGGAGGGCACGTGAACATAGAACCGATATGAATCCTGTGGCATAATTTTTTGTGCTGAAAGCGCATATAGTATTGACAACCGGTTTTTACATCTGTAGGATTGCAGACGTCGTTCTTTTCATAAAAACAACGAGGCCGTTCGCCGATCACCAACAGGCACGAGGAATACTCAACATGACACAGACCAGCGAAAAAAACGGCCAGAACACCACTCCACCCAGACGACGATCATCAAAAAAATCGAGCGCGTCCTCGAGGGTGTTCACCATCATCATGGAGTACCGGGAGTCAAGGCTGTTTCAGTGGATCAAGCTCCATCCGGAGATTTCCATAGGGATAGTCGCTCTCTGGGGAATGCTTATCATAGTGTTTTTTCTATGGTTCATCTTTTCCATGGCCCCCCGCTGATCCCCTGCAAGCCGGCCGACGAACGAGACGGGTAAAAGCCTATCTTCCTTTTTCAATAATGACATGCCGCTGCTCCGCCTGTCGGATGCCCGTGGAAAAATCGACAAATTCACCGTAATCAGCCGGGTCGATGGTGACCGCGTTAACGTGCACCTCTTTTTTCACCTCGAGCTCGACTGATCCGGAACGCTTCGACACCCGGATGATCGCATATCCGAAACTGGACCTGAGCACATCCTCCCTCTCCAGCACGGCCGGACGATACGCTTCCGGAAGTACAAAACGGTAGAGCTCGGATTCATTGACCGGACGAACGATATGGAAGGCATGTGTTCGATGACGGGCGTCGACATGGTGTAATACCTCGCTGGCGTTCAGCACCGGTGTTATAACGATACGATCAGGCGCCGCCGTAACAATGGAAAAGGCCCTTCCCCTGATCGAAAGCTCCAGTGGCAGGTCCGCCGCATCGAGACCGGCAAATTGAAAAGCATCCAGGCTGAATGCCGGGAACATGCGTGAAAGAAACCGGTTGACCATTTCCTCCCTGGACCGGGAATCCTCGAAAAGCAGGCGTACGTCCTCCCGTGCGCCGTGAAAGCGGATATGCCCGTCGAAAAAAGCGTTTCCCGTTTCGTCGATCCGCACTTTCATCCCGATCCTGCTCCCGCTCATCCTCGAGGCGCTGACGATTCGCCTTTCAGTCCTGTCCCGGATAACGACCAGTGCCTCGGTCTCATCAATCTCCGGGTCCACCACGCCATAGCCGTTGTATGCCCGCGAGAAGTCCATCCAGACTCCCCCGCTCCGGTCGATGGGGACATACAGCAGTAAATGTGAAAAAATTCCCGGGGAGACGAAGCCCCGCAGGTCGGGAGAGCCCCGTCCCGCCGTGAACGCGAAATATGAACGGATACCCAGACATTCCAGTATCGCCCTGGCAAGCACCGCCTTGTCCTCCGGCGTGCCCCTGCGTTTCATCAGCGTCGTCGCGGCCTTCTCGGGAAAATAGAGCACGTTACCCGAGAGATCGATACCGCGCGAAACGAACGCATAGACCCTTCTCGCCGCTTCGTCCACGCCCCCGCCGGCGAATCTCGCGCGGATTTCGTCTCCGGGGAGGGCGAATGCGTCGCTTACCAGGCCGTTGTACCATATGGCGAACTCCCTCCAGTCCCGCATCGTGGAAATCGAATACAGGGGAAGACTGCGAAGGCGTTCCCCCATGGAGCGTTCCATTCTTACGGGCACATGGTTTTCACTCCTGAGCCGGTATTCGATCATGCCCTCCCGCCTCCGGTGCGTGAGAGTTCCGCCGGTGTGCGCGATTTTCACGTCCAATTCCTCCGGAGCGATCACCCTGCACGAGAATACACCCAGCGCCTCGTCGAAATCGTGCATTGCCGTCGGCGGTGTTGCGAAGATTCCCGGCGAGCCCTGAAGGCCAAAGGGGTTGTCGGCATAATATGCCACATGAATGATGGAGCGCTCGCCAAGCGACGGCAGGGAGATATACGAGGCCCCGTCCACGCGAATAATCCGGCCGGCGTCGCTGTAGCTTCCATCCTCGCGGTATACCCGCGCGCGCAACGGATACACCCCGCTCCCATGATCCAGTTTGAACTCGCCGTATCGCTCGATTCCCCTGCTGTCATGCACATAAATCACATCATCACAGAAAGCCCGGCTGCTGCCATCCGCGTTGAGGCGGTAGATCCTGCCCCGGTAGATCACCTCCGACGGAGCGCCGGTACCTTTTCTTTTATCGCGCAGCCACGAGGCGACATGGTCCTCGCCCTTTTCCTCCCGGTCGCGGGCCATCGGCGGTTCGAGTTCGCCATCGGACAGGAAATCGAGCAGATCGCCCATCCGGTAATATGAAGGCGCGATCGCGAGCATTCGCCCCCAGTTGAGAGAGGGAATCTCCCCCTCAAGGTAACCGATCCTCCCCAGGCGCAGGTAATCCTCTGGATCATCCTTCATGGCAACTCTTTCCAGGAGCAGCCGCGACGCCTTCTCGTATTCGCCCAGGTCGATGAGCGCGTCGATACGCTCCCTTCCGTATTCATCGAACCTGTCGTGCCCATCCACGAGGGTGACGATATCCCCGTGCCGATTCATCGTCCTGAGAATATCGATCAGCGCTTCGAACGCCGTCCTGTCGAACCCCGATTCGAGGACCTCGCGGTAAAGCCGCGCCGAATGCGCCGGATCCCTCTGCCGGTGGTACGCGGCGAGGCTTTTCCCGGGGGCCGGCGAGGACGGGAACGCCTTCGTGAAGGCCGAAAGATCTTCCTCAAACTCCTTCTCATAGCCGAGCCCGGCGATCATGCCCGAATACGTTTCGCGAAGCGGCAGGAACAATGGGGCGCGACGCACCAGAGCCCTGCCTTCGGCATACGCCTCCGCCGCCTTCCTGCCGGCAAGGATCTGCAGCCGGCGGTACCTCGCGGGGATGAACGATGCGTCCGCCTCACACAGTTCATGATAGATGCGCGCCGCTTCCACATACTCCGCCGAGCTCCTGTCGCTCCCCGCGCTTTCCAGCAGGGATTCCGCAAGGAAATAACGACACGGGTAGCCGGTCTCCGTTGATTTCCCCTTTCTGAAATGTGTGACCGCCTCGCGACTGTCGCGTTCACGGAAATAGCTCCCGAGGTGGAACGAAGCGCCGGGATCACCGCCGTGCAACCGGGCCACCAGTACTTCGTACGGGTAGTCCAGTATCTCCATGAATTCGCACGGGTCGGTGACGGGTCTTCCCGCGGATATCTCCAGTTGGACCGGGGTGTCATTCATATCGGTAACGATCAACCGGAACCGCCATTCATCATCGGAGTAAACTTTCACCGTAATCGTTATGCTCTCTTTCGCCCTTGCCTCGACGATGCGTACCGAACGGCGGATGCCGGCGTTTGTGTTCGCCAGGGCCTCCCGTCCGTTGATAAACAACCGGTATGCGCACGGTGAATACATCCTCAGGCGGACGGGCCCTCCGGGCTTAATGGTGGTCGACGCATACGCTACTCCCCGCTCAGGATACATCAACCGCCTGAAATCGATCTCCCCGCTTCTTTCATCCGCGACGATTTTTTTCCAGCGCGTTTCGTTTCCGGCTTCCGGCAAGGCGATCTCCGGCATGAACGGGTACTCCAGGTCGGCGGCACCGAATCGGTGGTATGGCCCGGAGACCAGCCAGTCACGGACCGGCTGCAGACGTTTTACGTATTCGACCGCTTTCCCCGGCGCGAACCGGCGCGCCAGTCTTTCACGCTCGAGCGTGATCGAAAGACGGTACAGGTTCGCGTGCGGGGGCTTAGCCGTGTCGAGTCCGGTGACGACGCGCTCAAGGGTACCATCCACCCTGGCGAATCCATACAGATCGACCAGCGTGACAAGATCAGAAAAATACAGCGACGATTCGGGAGCCGCCGGGAAACGAAGCAGCATGGCCTCTATCGCGTCGTACAGTGCGTAATAATCGCCTCCGGCGAAATTCTTGAATACGCGTTCCTCGTGCGCGCGTATATCGTCCGCCAAAGCAAAACCCGGAGCGGCCAGCAGAAGAAAGGCCGGCAGGGCAAGTACTCTAGCGATCAGCCCGCGACCTGCCATCCTTCACGCTCCGTAACAGTATTCTCTCGTTTTCCTTCCGGTGGATGAAAATCAGGAAGTCCCGGAATTCACCGTACTCCCGGGGATCGATCGATGAATCCCTGAAAACAAAGCTCGATCGCACCTCGATTTCCCCGCTCCCTTTTATCCCGTAATCAAACCGCGCCACGAATCTGGAATGAACGCGTTGTTCGGCCCGCGGCAATACGGCCACCTCCCAGCCCTCGGGGATGCTGAACCGAACTATCGTGTCACTCGTCCATCCCCCCGAGATACGGACCGGGGAAACGCGTGTTTTCATCATTCCGTATTCCCGGTAATAATCCGACGACACGATAAACGGGCTGATGGCCGCATATTCCCCGGCCGTCGGGAGAAAAGACGGAATGCTCCCGCTGTACGAGTACACGACCGGCCCTTCGGTCCCCGCCTGGTGGACCGAAAGACCGGCGACGGACGTGCCGGTGTATTTGGAATTCCAGTATGACGCGATCCCCCGGAGCTTTTCGGACTCGTCCAGAAGCTCCAGGCGGACGGAACGGGCGAACGCTCCTCCCTTCGTCAATTTCCTGGTAAAGGCCGCACCACCCTTTGCGTCGATTTTCACCTCGGTGATCACCTCGTCAGTATTCGCGTGGTAAAACCCGGTATTCGTGTTCATGAACGCATGACCGCCGTCGTCGATGACGAGCGCCTGGATGTTCCGGTCCTCGGTCGGCAGCTCGCGACATCCCGCCATTTTCGCCGTAGCGTCCAGGAAAACACCCCCCGCCAGGTTCACATAGCAGATCGCATGATTGAACTGCCCTATGAAGGGGATGGACCGATCCAGTTCCCCGCGCTCCCTGGTCCTGACGAGCGCCACACGTGCGTCGATCCCCGCTTTACGGAGCATCGATATCAGCACCAGCGTGAGGTCCTTGCAGTCTCCCATTCGCGTCGCATACGTCAGGTCCGCGTTCCGCGGCTGCAGGCCGCCGAGGCCCAGCTCGAATCCGACATAGCGTATCGACGAGTTGACATGGTTGAATATCTTCCTCATTTTCTCGAGATCATCGTCCCGGCTGCCGATGATCCCGGAGAGGTCTTTATGCATCTCCGCACTCATCCTTGCCCTGCCCCTCATCAGGGACGCGTACCAGCGCGCCGCCTCCTCCCAGGTTCCATGCGAGCTGACGATGAGCGAGGGGATGATTTCGCTCTGGTGGGGCATGGCGACTTCATCACTGTACGGCCGCACGTTCGAAAGCGCGAGCCGGTATATTCGCCGGTCCCCCTGACGCTCCACGGAAAGCCGGTCGTTCGTTATCCCCTTAAGGCGGACATGAAGCCGCATGCCTTCCGGACGGCTGATAACGATGTTTGAGAGCAGCGTCCTGTACCGCCCGCCCGCCATGATCCGCTCACCGACATATCCGCGGTACAGCCGCGCCTCCCCGCTCCGTACCCGATAGCTGAGATCGACCAGGCTGCCCTTCCCCAGCGATGGAACCGCAAGCACCCTCGCCTGCACGTCGTAGTACATACGGCTGTCGGGGTCCGACAGCGAGCGCACGTACGACTCCGCAGATTCCACCACCTCTCCGCCGCGCGTAACGGTGCAGCGCACGTCCTCCACACGGTCCGTCGCGGGATTGAATACAATATACTGTGTCGAAAAATCGCGTATGGCGCTTTCGGCGTTGATCTGGAATACCCTGCGCACCGTTTTCTCGTATGACCCGTCGGCCGAAATATTCATCACGCACTCATCAAGGATCACCACGGCGGCCTCGTCCGGGTACCGCCCCGCGTCATCCAGTATCGCGGGCACAAGCGTCGCGCGATAGCGGGCGAGCGGGTCCGGAGTGCGCTCTATCGCGTCAATATACTCCTTCATCCTGAAATTCTCGGGATTGCGCAGGAGTGCTTCCTTCATGTACCTGAGGCCGGAATCGACCTCCCCGGCCCGGTAATACAGTGTGCCGATGTCGAAAAGGATGCCGCTGTCATCCGGGGCAAGCGCCAGCGCCGCCGTCAGATAGGGCAGGGCGGCCCGCGGCCCTCCGTGCGTCCGTACCGCGCCGGCCAGCTTCCGGCGCAGCTCGGCATCGCAGGGGAAAAGATGTACCCCCCCCTCGAGCGCCGCAATGGCCATGCCGTTCTCACCCGAGCGCTCGAACGAATCCGCGAGCGCTTTAACATGGGTCCTGTTATACCGGTCCATATCGCAGAGTATCCCGTATTCGTCGGACGCGCTTCTATAACTTCGCCGAAGGTTCAGGACCCGGGCGCGTACCGCCCTTCCCGATGAAGGAAAGCCCGATTCGATAAGTGAGGTCGCGCATTTAAGCGCCTCGTCATACCAGCCCCTTTCGATGAAATACAGCGACTCCAGTTCCAGGGCCGCGGGGCAGGAGGGATTTATTCCCCTTATTCGCTTGATGAGCGGCGGCGCCTCGTGGAAGAAGCCGTTGCCGATTCTGGCCTCCGCAAGCTTCACGAGCGGCAGAAGCGCGGTACGGTCGCCCTCGGCCGCCTGTCTCAACAGTGTCTCGCGTTTTTCCTCGTCGTCCCGGCTCAGGGCAAGGTAGTACCTGGCCACACGTCCGTATGAGTCGCTGTCGAGCGCGCTCTGGAACAGGCTCAGCGCCTCACCCGTTTCCTCGCTGTCAAGTCCCGCCGCGTACATCAGGTATCCGGCACGAAACGCCGCGTCCGGTCCGCCTTCCCCGGCGCGGGCGGAAAGCTCCCGTAGAGCGGAAAACCACGGGACACCGGTTTCCGGCCGAGTACCGGGCGGGGACTTCGAACCGGTGTCATCGAGCGCAACATGCCGAAGCGAAAACTTGACGCCGTCCGTGAGGGAATCCCCCAGCCTGACGAGCAGGCGGTGCACTCCGGGAGCGCATCGCACCGCCACGCGGTACTGGTCATGCGCGAAACGATGCCTTGTGACGCTCTTAAATACCGGCTTGTCGTCTATCCATATCTGCGTCTGCCCGGTCTTGCCGATATGGAACACCCGGGTTTCATCGGCGCGTGTTGTAAAATCCGCCGCGATAAAATACACGACGTCCGCCGCGTCGAGGTTTCTCTCCCCGGGATCGAGTATGCTCATGCGGTCGGCCCGGGCATCGAACCAACGCACCGGGTAGAGTTTTCCGGGTACGGGGGATCCCACGCCGTCTTCCTTTACCGGCGCCGGCCCGGAATCGGGTAACGCCGCAGTATGGGAATCGAACGGTCCGATCACCCTGTAGTCCTTGACGAAGCCGAGCCCGTCGGAGATCTCTTCCGCCGCGGCGGTATCGCCGTTGCGAAGCGACAGCCAGGCCTGCAGCAGCCGTATCCGGGCCCTGAGCGCCTCGTTGCGGTCAACGGCCCCGTTTTCCGAAAGCAGCCGTTTGCAGGCATGAATGCCGGCGGGTACCAGTTCGGGATAGCGCACCGTTTCGGCCATCCTGAACACGCCGTACTCGATCATCGCCGGATCATTTTCCCTGACCGCCGCCCGGACCAGTTCCTCGAGCGCCCCTCGATAATCACCGCGCCAGAAGCGCTTTTCTGACGGCAGCCAGATGTCTTCCGCCACACCCGCGGCGGCGAACGAATTCACGGCCGCCAGCACGAGCATGGCCGTGAACACCCGCGCGAGAATTGCCGACGAGCCCGTTCCCACGTGTTATTTCACCTCACCGCCGTTGCCGGCTCCCGGAATACGCACGGCCCTGTTCAACAGCCTGCGGGCTTCCTCCTTCCTGTTCTGCCGCAGCAACAGGGATGAATAATCTAGGTAGGCCTGCCGGTAATGGGGGAATGATTTCACGCAACGCCGGTAATAAGCCTCCGCCTCCTCGTCCCTGCCGGTCTTTTCCATGAGGGCCGCCATCCGGTGAACCGGAACCGGGTTGTCACCATCTGCCAGCAGCGCCTCGCGGTAGAAGCGATCGGCCATGGTATAATCGTCGCGCTCGAAAAAGATATCGCCCAGCTCGAGGGCGGCGTAACTGTTTTCCGGGTAGCGTTCCTTCATCAACAGCAGGGCCTTCGCTCCCTCCTCCAGACGCCCCGCGTGCCGGTAGAGGATGTACAGGTTGTAATACGCCGGAATAATCGCGTCATCGCCGCCGATCAGACCGAGAAATCCTTCCTCCGCCTCCCTGATTCTTCCGTCACCCAGGCGAATGCAGGCCATGTTGTTTTCCGCCATCGCCCGGTGATCCGCCCCCCCGGCCGCTATCGCCTCGTACTGCTTCATGGCACGTCCCGCGCTGCCCGGAGCGCGTTCCACGATATGATAATACCGGGCCAGGTTCCAGAGATCACATCCCGTTTTTCTCCCGCGCTCCGGTTTCCGCGCGACATCGCTTTTCCATCCCGCTCCGCAGTCGGCGGGAAAACGCAGCGCGAGAGGAAGAAGCCCCGCCCTGTTCTCAATTATATCGTCCGCACCGTTTCTCACGGGCGGCGAGGCACATGCGATGAAAAAAACCGCGACGGCGGCGGTGATACCCTTCATTGACGTCTCCCGATGAAGAAAAATCAGCGGACGGCCCGAAAAAATTTAACTTGAACCGCACAATCGAATCGGTTACACAGAGTGCTGCGCGGCGATTCCCGGTACGCGAACGAATGAGCGCCCGCTGAACGGTATCGCCGTCACAACATACGGCCGATCCGGGCACAGCGGCGCAGGTGCAGTTGTACCCTTCATGACGCGCTTTTCAAGAGTTTTTCTTTCAATCCAGGGACGATGAAGACAGGAATCCGACAGATAATCCTTCTGAACGCCGCGATCGCGTGTCTCCTTCTGCCCGCGCACATCACGGCGTTCGGAGAGCAATCGACCGCCGACCCGTTCCATGATGTCTTCTATACCTATTACACTGAAAGCCGATCGGAGGCGCGTCGCATGCTTTCCGTACTCTCGAAGAACCATGCGCTTCGCGGCAGAAGCCTCATAAACACCGGGAAGATCGACGAGATGGAAAAGCGCCACGCAGCGGCACTATCGTCCTACCGCACGGCCCTGAGCTCCGGCGAGCGACTTGCCGTTCCCTATCTCTATGCCGCCCTGGTGATGAACGATCCCCCTTCCGCAGAAGCGCTGCTCGGCTCGCTCTCCGCGGCGAAGACCGACCACTGGTTGTCGTACGAACAGACGCTCGCGCGTCTTCGCGCGGGAGACCGTGCCGGCGCCATACGCCGATTCAGCGAGTCCGTCGCGCTCGGCTTCAACTCGCGCGAGCTCGTCCGCAAGGAGCCGCTCTTCGATCCGATCAGGGGAACGCCGGAATTCGCGAAGCTCGTCGCCGGAATGAATGCGGTTCCCGTCCGGAAGCTTGCGCCGATGATCGAGGAAATCCGGCGCGACGGAACCAGGGGCACCCCGCTGGCCATGGGCCCGGGGCTGTCGGCCGCCGGTACGCTCGAGCGGAAGGGCCGGCTCGCGGAGGCCGAACGCGCCCTCCGCGGACTGCTCGAAACGCGCCTGGCGTTTAACGAAAGGAGTGTGGCGCTCTACCGACTCGCCCGCCTGCGCGCACGGCAGGGTGACGCGGCGGGAGCCCGTGATTTTCTCCGGCGCCATGCGGAACACTTCGGATCTTCCCGCGATGATCCCACGGGCTACCGCGGGATAGTCCTTCCGATGATGGGCGACATCATCGCCAACGACGATGCCGGATTACTTCCCTATGCAGAACCGGGAAAATATTGAATCGAGCACGTCCTCCGGCGTCACCTCGCCGGTCACCGCCGACAGGGTGTCGAGCAGGGACTGGAGTTCGAACGCGACGATCTCGCGGGGCTCCCCGGCGGAGAGAAGCTCCCCGGCCCTCCCGATAGAACCGAGCGCCTCCTCGAGTAATCCCATCATCCTTACATCCGCCACGAAAAAATCCTTCTGCCCGACAAAGTCCTCCGACAGCGACACCGTAATCGCCGCCTCCAGCTCTTTCAAACCCCGGCCGGTTTTTGCCGAAAAAGATATCCCCTCGCCGCCGAGCTCCGAGCGCAGGCGGTCAAGCGCCGCTTCGCCGACCTGGTCGGCCTTGTTGAGGAGCAGTATTCTTTTTTTCCCCGCGATTATATTCAGAACCCTGCGGTCCTCCTCGAGAACGCCGGTCGAGGCGTCGACGACGACGATCAGCATCGAAGATGACTCGATCTTCGCAAGGCTCAATCCTATCCCCATCTCCTCGATCTCGCACGAGGGCACATCTATCCCCGCGGTGTCGATTAGATTTACGTGAATACCGGCAATCCGGATGCTCTCGCTTATGGTGTCGCGCGTGGTCCCAGGGGTCGCCGAAACGATGGCGCGCTCGGCGTTAAGCAGGAGATTGAGCACGCTCGATTTCCCCACGTTCGGCCTTCCGACGATAGGCAGGTCGATGCCGCGGCTCACCCGCTCCCCGAAGCGACACTGTCGCAGCACCCCCTCCACGAGCGTTCCGATGGATGCCAGTCCCTCGATCGCCCCACCGTTGCTGATGAACTCGATATCCTCCTCGGCGAAATCTATACCGCACTCGATGTCCGCCTTCAAAACGATCAGGCGCCCGCGTATCTCGGCGATCGCCCGCGCGAGCGATCCGTGCATCTGCCTGATCGAGGCTTCGATCTCCCATTCCCCGCGCGCCGTAATGATATGGTTGATCGCCTCCGCCTCGGTCAGGTCTATCTTGCCGTTGTGAAACGCCCGGCTGCTGAACTCACCCGGAGCCGCCACCCGCAGACCTCGCGCCAGCAGAAGCGCCATGATCCGGTTGACGATGAGGGGGTTGCCGTGGCAGAAAATTTCCGCCATATCCTCGCCCGTGAAGCTCGCGGGGCCGCGATAGGACAGCACGACGACATCATCCACTATCGACTGGCCGTCGAGTATCGATCCGTACACGGAGCGACGGTGCGAAAGCCCGTCCGGGCGGCTGAACAGAGACGCGACGGCCCTGAATGTATCAGGGCCGCTCACTCGTATTATCGCTATGGGCGAGTTGACCGGCGGCGTCGCCGGTGCACAAATCGTGTCCTCGATCATCACACTCTTCTCACCTGTTGGGCGATATCTTCACCTTCCGGTAGATGCCGAGGCCCTCGCTCTTCGTGGTGACGCGGGAGTCGTTCTGAAGCGTCAGATGAATCAGGCGCCGCTCGAAGGGGTTCATCGGCTCGAGCGTCCAGGGCTTGCCCGTCTTTATGACCTTGAGCGCAATCTCCTTCGAGAGTTTCCTGAGCGCCTTTTCGCGTTTAGCCCTGTACGATTCTATGTCGAGAATGATCTTCTTGTCGCTCTTGGTCCTGTTGTTCACCATGAGGTTCACCAGGAACTGCAGCGATTCCAGCGTCTTTCCCTTTTTACCGATGATCAGGCCGGACTTCGGGCTCTCGATTTCCACGTACACCTTGTTCTCGCCTTCCTTAATGTCCCGTACCGTACCCTCGATTTCCATCTTTTCCAGTATAGTGAGAAGTATCTCCTTTGTGATCTCTCCCACGTCGGCAGCGGTGTCGTTGTAGAACACGCGGAGCTTGGCTGGTCTGGAAACGCCGAATCCGAAAATTCCGCTCTTGCCCTGGTCGAGTACCTCCATTTTCACTTTCGAGACGTCGTCGATATTGAGTTCGGCCATCATTTTCCGCGTTGCGTCCTCAACCGTCTTACCCTCAATCTCCAACACCTTCATATACGCCTCCTCACCGAAATAATAGAATTGCCGCGAAATCCGAGGATACGGCCCTCCCCGCGCCGCCGGCGGGGGAAGTGCGCGTATCCACACTGCCGCGACAGCTAAAATACGCCGCGCGGCGCCGGCCGCACCGGACCGCCGCCGCGCGCGAAAAGATCATTCCGCATTTTTCCTGCTCCCCTTTTTGTTGATATAGAGCTGGTGCAGCATCTGCAGGGCGTTCTGCATGATCCAGTAGAGCACCAGACCCGACGGCATGTTCCAGAATATGACTATGAATATCAGCGGCATGAACATGAGCATCTTCTGCTGCTGGCCCACCGCCTCCCCGGTCGTCATGCGCTGCTGAAGATAGGTCGTGCCCGTCATTATGATCGGCAGGATGTTGATATTGAATCCGTATATCTGGAATATGGTATCCGGAAGCGACAGGTCCTTAACCCACAGGATGAACGGCGCCTGCCAGAGGTCGATGGCGTTGATCAGCGCGCTGTATAGTGCGAAGAAGAACGGCATCTGTAACAGCAGCGGCAGGCATCCGCTCGCCGGATTGACCTTGTTCTTCTTGTAGAGATCCATGATCTTCTTGTTGAGCACCTCGGGCTTGTCCTTGAACTTTTCCCTGAGCTCGGTTATCTGCGGATTGAGAGCCTGCAGCTTTTTCATCGACTCGGTCGATTTCTGCGTCAGCGGCAGAAGGATGATTTTGGTCAGGATGGAGAAGACCACCAGCGACCAGCCGAAGTTGCCGAACAGTATATTGATCTTCAGCAGGGCCCACAGAAGGAAGTCGCGTATCGGCTCTATCCACTTGCTTACATCGGCCGCGTCGATGACGCTCTCCGAAACGGCGCGAAGCTTTTCCTTGTCCTTTTCTCCCGCGTAGACCTTGAAGTTCCGGGAAAGCGTCTCGCCTCCCTTAAGCTCGTCGAGGGGAAGGTACATTCCCGCCCTGAAGCCGGTCCCGGGCCTGTTGTCGGAGATCACGCCGCTTCCTGAAAAATCCTCCGGGATCATTATCAGGAGGAAATACCTGCTCATCATTCCGACCCACTGGACGACGCCGTTTTCCTTTTTTACGATTCCTTCCTTGGAGAAAAAACCGCCGCCCTTCGATGTCTTTTCGAAGCTGTTGTCCACGGAATAAATACCCTGGACCTGGTTGTAGGTATTGTCGAAGTCCATCGCGGGTCCAAGAAAATCCGAGGCTGAGAAAATAACAGCACCCCCCGGGAATACCACGCTTCTCTTACCGGCGTTCTGCAGCCTGTACGAGACGGTGAAGTAATCGGCGTCCTTTACGAATCGATAGGTCTTTTCAACGCGAATCGGGACATCCTGCATGGTAACCGTGGCAGCGAACTGCACCTCCTCGTTCGAAACCTTTCCCGTTCCCCACAGCACCTCATCGAGCGCTCCTCCCTGGAGAAACTCGTTCTCGCTCAGATGCAGGGAAAAATCAAACCGCCCCTTCGCCTGGAATCCGCTGTTCTCCACGACGAGCTCGGTGCCGCGCGCGTTGTGTTTGAAGCTCTTCATCGCGGCGCCCCTGTTGCTCAGCACGACCGTATACTTGTCGGTCGTGACGGTTATCGACTCTTCCTTCGCGGCGCCGCGAACCGTTATGGATCCCGCCGCGGGAGTGCGCGGAACCTCGCGCGACGCTGGGGCGTCCGGGGATTTATCCGCGCGTTCCTCCTGGACGGGAGGCTGAGCATCCTGCGGGGCCTGTGGCCGTACGAAGAAATATGACCACAGGAGCCAGACTCCCAGGGCGAGCACGACTGCAAGCAAAGTTCTCTTTTCCATTATCCATCCTTCTGAGGTTTAAATGATGTCGTCAGCTGCGAACCGCAATAGTTACAAAAAGGATCATCGGCCGTGAGGACGCAAGAAGTACGACGGGGCGCAAGGATCGTTTCCTTGGTGGGAGGGAATAAGATAGCGGAGGCCGCGACGCGTGATGAATTGAATCCCGGACGACCCTATGGAACGGGATCGTAACCGCCCCTGCAGAACGGATTGCAGCGGGCCACGCGAGCGACCGTTAGAATAAGTCCTTTCACCAGTCCATGCTTATCGAGCGCTTCCATCGCGTACACCGAGCAGGTCGGCATGAACCTGCACGAAGGCGGAAGGTACGGAGAAATCAGCGCCTTGTAAAGTCGTATCAGATTTCTGAGCATCATCACCATTGAGGCGCTCGCCCTGTTCATCGCTTTAACACACCCGACACCTGAAACAGCCGCCGCATAGAATTCCGCGCCCTTTGATATCCAAGCCCGCCGAAAGCGCCGGTCGGGCGCAGTACCAGATAATACCCTTCCTCCATCGATGGCAGCATCTCCCTGCATATCGCCCGTATTCTTCTCTTCGCCGTGTTCCTTTCGCACGCTCCGCCGTATCGTGCTCCAATGGAGATGCCTATCCGTATTACGCGTTCGTCGTCTTTAGGCCCGCCGTCCCGCATCGATGAAGCCCCGTCAGTTTTTTTCCTCAACACGATCAACTGGATTCCTTCGCTGTTGAACCGCTTCCCCTTCTCGAATACCTCTTGATAATTCCCCTTTCCCTTCAAGGAATAGATCTTCTTCACCCGCTCATATCTCTATTTGGGCAGCCTCTTCTCATCGGAAACGGTCAGCTTGTGCCGTCCCTTCGCCCTCCTTCTCCGCAAGACCTCTCTGCCTTCGGGCGTACTCATACGCGCGCGGAACCCGTGCGTTCTGTACCGTTTGAGTCGGCTCGGCTGAAATGTCATCTTCATCGTTTACACCTCATTATTATTTATCATATAGTTGCATATCATACGGAATGCAATTAATCCTCACGGTCGGGTACAACAAAACATCCCCTGCGCTGGGGCAGGGTTTCCGGTACAAAAGCCGGTTAAAAAGCATTTTCAGTCAAGAGGAAAACGATAAATTAAATCAAATAAATGTCAAATTCTTTTTACGACGCGGAATGTGCCTTATTTAAGCGCATAAACCTCTATAGTGTCGGAAAAACGCAATAGCGGCGCCATCCTCCTGTAAAGAAGGCTGAAAGGCCTGAAAAACGGGGACGTTCGAGGCACGACACGGTCCGGGTGGACACCGGCGGCACGAACCATAACCGACCGGAAGCCCATCCTCTTCAAAATCCGGGCCGCAACGGCAGGCGAAAAATCGATCCGGTGATCTTCGGGGTGGCTTCCCGCCCAGCCCTTTCGATCGAAAAGGAACTGGGGGCCGAAAACGGAGGGGGCCGAAAAGGCGAACACGCCGCCGGGATTGAGAAGCGCGTAGATACGCCTCATGATTTCACCCGGATGCTCGCAGTGCTCGATGAAATACCAGGCGGTAATAATGTCGAAGGTCTCATCAAACTCGGTTTTTTCGAAGGCCGAATTGACGACACGAAAACCGGTTTCGCGTCTGCACCAGTCACAGGCATAACGGGAAATCTCCACACCGCTTACCCGACCGACACCGGCATCCCACGCGCTTTCCATGAAGAAACCGAGCGCCGAGCCTATATCGAGCAGGCTCAAGTCCCCGCGCCCGGGCTTTCCGCCCCGCAGGGCGAATACATTTCGCAGGCGCACATCGGCCAGGCGCCGAATTGCGTCCCTGTCCTCCGCGTAGGTTCTTCCGTACTGGTTTTTGTAATCGTCGAGGAAATAGCGTTCGTCGTACCGCAACGGCCGATACGCGGAATTAAAGACGATACCGCACCGGCAGCAACGGTAAAAAGGGGAGAGATCGCGGGTAACCGCCTTCCCGTCCGGCGAGCAGCAGAGAGGACACGTCAGCCCGCCGGGGGGGGGATTGTTCGGCGCGCTAACCGTTCTTTTTCCTTTTTTTCGCCGGCTCAATGACGATGGGCACTCCCTTGATCTTCACGTTTTCGAACGAAAGCAGCACGAGCTCGGCGTATTGCTCGGGCACCTCGAGAAACGAGTAAGTGGGATGGATGTCGATCTTTCCTATCTGCTTGCCGTCGACACCGGACCTCTTGACGACCTCGCGAATAAGGTCGCCCGGCGATATCCCGTGGTTCTTGCCGATATTGATGAACAGCCGCGCCCGGCCGTCCTTGATGTCCTCGAAGACCACCGAACCCGCCGCCTGCTTCCGGGAGAACTTATCTATGGACAGCTCGAGCCTGGAAATGTCGCCCAGGCTTTCCTTCAAAAGCGCCGCGGCGATGCGCTTCGTGGCCCCGAAGAAGGGCAGGCGCTTCTTTAAAACCTTCAGCAGCTTGACATATTCGGTCAGGTCTTCCGTAAGGGCGACATCGAGGACCTTCTCTATTTTCTTCTCCTGATTCATGGAATCCTCTCACATAGAAATCGTCACTCACCGGCAGAAGCCCGGATGTTCCGGGTTTCGCCGTCGTGACATGGTGGCAGTCATATATTCCGGGATGGCAGTAGCGCAACTTTCTCTGATAGTATGGTCGAAGCGCCCGGCAGGCGGCCTCTCGCGCGAAAAAACCTTGGACAGTATCGGCACGCGATTTAAAATAGCAAGCAATTTTCGCCTCACTCCCCGCCCTGGACCCGGCAGCGATAGCCGACATTACGTACGGTCTCGATGATGCTGTTGAACTCGTCACCCAGCTTCCCCCGGAGGCGGCGGATATGCACGTCGACGGTCCTTGTACCCCCGATATACTCGACACCCCATATCCTGGCCAGGAGGTCCTTGCGTGAAAAGACGACCCCTCTGTTCTGGGCCAGAAGCCTGAGAAGCTCGAACTCTTTGTAGGTGAAATCGAGCTTCTCGCCGTTAAGATAAATCGTGTATTCCGAGAGATTTATTTTGATATTGCCGATCGCGATGATGTTCTCGTCATCCAGCAGGTTTTTGTCCCAGAGAAGCCTTCGCACACGGCTGCGCAGTTCGCTCTTCCTGAAGGGATAGAGGACGAACTCGTCATAGAACCACTCGTGATCGAGCGCCTCCAGATGGCTGACGCGCAGAATCAGAAGTACCGGAATCCCCTGGAGTTTTTTCCTCAGGCGGGAAAGATGGAACTGGATGAGGTCGCTCGACTCGAACATGTCGGCGTCGATCGCGAGTAAAAGCATGCCCTCGCCCTTCACCGCGTCGACCGAGCGGAACACACGGATATCGTGGTCGGTGTACTGCGCGGTAAAATCGTCGACCAGCTCACCGTTGCCCGACAGAAGGCCCATGCCGCGTCCGGATTCCTCACTCACGATTGCCAGAGACCTCTTTGTAAAGGTGGGTGTAGCGCGCCGCCACGTTTTCCGCGTAAAAATCCTTCACCCTCATACGATTGTTTGCGGAGCACCGCTTGTACAACCCGTCATCATCGATAAACCGGCGTATCGACCGGGCGTAACCCCCGATGTCGCCGACGTCAACCAGGAGCGCGTTTTCTCCGTTTTTCAGGAAATCGACCTGGCCACCATGATTGCTGCAAATAATCGGCAGGCCGCAGTACATCGCCTCCATAAAAACGATCCCGAAACCTTCATGCAGTGATGTCGAGATGAAAACATTCGACACCTCTATAAAATCGTACTTCTGCTCTTCGGTGACGTAACCAGCGAAGACGACCCGATCACCAAGACCGAGCTCGCGTGCGAGCGACTCGAGGAACTCCCTTTCGGGTCCGTCCCCGAGTACGAGCAGGCGCACCCGCGCATCGGGGACCGCGGCGAGGGCCCGGATCATGTGATCGATGGCCTTACGCTTTATAAGCCTGCCGATGGTAATCAGTAAAAACTCGTTCTTTTTAAAACCGAGCGTCGCGCGCTTGACCCCCGAGAGAAGCGGAGGGTGAAACGCCAGCGGGATGATACCGACCTCCCCGCGCGGCGCATAATACTTAAGTGCGTTATCGCGCGTGTTGCTCGACTGGGCGATAATGCGGTCGGCCCTGTTCATAATGAACCGCACCACATTTCGCCAGAAAATGCTGCGGTGCGGCGACATCTTTTTGCTGGGGTCGTAGATGTCTCCCCCGTGGAGCGAAAGCACGTTGGGAATCCGGAAGATCAGCCCCAGGGCATATCCAAGCGGCCCCGACGGAACGGCGAAATGGGTGTTGATGACGTCGTAACGGTTTTTCAGACATAATCGCAGCCCCTTGAAGAATCCGAAGGGAAGATATGAAAGCATGGAAAGAAAGCTCGCCGCGTCCCTCGATTTCCTGAAAAAAATCGGAACCCGGTAAACGTTGATCCCCTGCACCTGCTCGTAATAAGGAAGCCCCTTGAACCACGATGTCAGCACGTCCACCTGCGCGGCATTAACCCACTCCAGTGCGAGGTCCATTGTCGCGACACCTCCTCCGCCACCGAGAGGGGGAAATTCATAATTGATGATGAGTATTTTCAAGAGGATATCTCCGCAGATTGTTACCGGCACGGGCTCAATCATCATCCCCTTTATAAAATAGTAAAGTTATTTTTACCCGGGGCAGGGTTTCCCGTGCCGGTCCGCCGGCACGGGAGAAACGTCTCCGCGGGGCACATCCGCAATTAATATTGACACCCCGCCCGCGCTGTTCTATGCTCGGAGGGTTCGTAAAATACGAAAAATACAAAGCACTGTATCAGGCGGCAAACTACCATGAAAAAATACCCGGCACTTATAGTTACACTCGCATGGATCGGATTGTCGGCATGCTCCACAATCGACATCGCCATCACCAAAAAGGTCGATGTCAATAAAAAGCTCAATAAGGTGGCCGTATTCCCCTTCGACGTTAAGGGCGCCGGCTGGGGGGATGAATTCTCCGACGCCATCAGTCACTGCTTCTTCAAAACAGGACGGGTAGAGGTCGTCGAGCGTGAAGCCCTGGAGCGTATCCTCAAGGAACAGAACCTTTCCATGACCGGTCTCATCGACGATAAAAGCGCGGTAAAGGTAGGGAAACTGCTGGGTGCCGACGTCATCTTGGTCGGTCGCGGCAGCGCACTACGCGCATACGACAAAGGAAGAGAGGTTCCAAACCTCATCGACACCTTCACCCTCAAGGCGCTCAGCGTGGAAACCGGCGACATTCTGTTCATCGTTCGCAAGGAGCCCGGAAGGGAATGGTCCGGTCGATATTACGCCAAGTTCTGCTGCAGCCTCTCGCTCATATGGGACAGGAACGACGTCCTCATCGAAAGCTCGCGGTACGATGATATTTCACGGCAGATCGTAAAAAAGGTACTGTCGACGCTCGATGACATCGAGAAAAAGAAGAACCTTAAATGACCCGACGCCTTCTCAAAACGGCCTTCGCGGCCTTGTTCGTCTTAGCCGCAACGTTCACCTACGCCGCCGACTTCGACGAGCTCGACAAGCCCCCTGAAGGCGCTCACAAAGGCCAGATGCTCCTGGGTGCCTTTTTTTCGATCGGCATGCCCTTCGGCAATTGTATCGACGCCGAACATGACTTTCTGGAAAACTCATACCACAGGCTTAATGAGGATACGGTGAAGGCTTTCGAGGTATCCCACCTCTTCTTCGGCGTTGGCCTGTCATTCGAATACATGCCCTTCGACCATGTTGGCGCAAAAATCAGGCTGAAGCGTAACAGTGTGGTGCAAAAAACTAATTTCGGCGCTCAGTACGAAAACTGGCGGGGATACCTCTACAAAGATCTGTCGTTTTATCTGGGACCTTCGTTCCATGTCACCGCGCGCAAACGCTGGGATTTTACGCTGACGCCCATGGTCGGTTACGCGTTCGCGACCTATCACGCGGCCCCGGTCGCCACAAAAATACTTGTCGATGATTCGGGCGTCGGCGTGAGCGGCGAAAACGAGCGGAGCTTCTCGGCGCTCACCTACGGCGCCGAGATCAACTGCACCATCTACTTTTCGGGTGGGCTCTTCGTCTCGCTGGGTTGTGACTGGACCAGACTTAACTGCAATTTCGGGAAGCCCATTGACATTACCAATCCTCAGCCACTATCCGCTTCGAATGTGTATTTCGACGGCGCAAGCTCCGGCACCATCGACGCCGTCGCGTTCACGCTGACCGCCGGCTACGCCTTCTCAAATTAAATCACTCACCGAAACAAGGCCCGCCCGCGTAAAAAGGCGAAGCGCGTTGAGCGTCACCCATGGATCGCGCCTGTTGTACCGCGCCATCATGCCCCCCTCCCAGAGCATCCCCCGCTCCCGCCGCTCGGCCGGATACGAGCCGTCAGTGTTCTGTCTTGCGATCAGCGCGTTAAACGCGGCATTCACCCTGCCGTCGCCGAAGCGTCCGGCCCTCGCGATCGCGATCAAGCCCGCAAGGGTGTCATACTGTAAAAAAACGGGAAATCCGGTGCGTACGAAGTCCGATGCCCTTCCGACAGCGGCGCATACGGAAACGGCGCCGTTCGTATTATCCGCAAAGAGACGATTCCCGAGCAGGAATTCCGAGGCGCGGGAGGCCGCCGCTTCCAGGCGACCGCGTCTTTCGCCATATTCGAGCAGCGCCATCAGGCACTCGAACGTGGCGAACACACAGCTCGGAATCGACGTGTCTTCCTCGCGCGCGAGGCCCGCCCCCGCCCTTCTGAAAAGCAACAGCCGCATCACGTCCATCGAGCCGGCGGTCGGACAATGCAGCCAGCCGCCGTCCTCCCGCTGATGCTCCCGTATCCACGCGATACCCCGTTCCGTCCGCTCGTCATCGAAGCCCGCTTCAAGCAGGCGCCGGACCATGGCTCCGGTGATACACCCTGCCTCGAGCGCCGGTTTCCAGTTCATGATAAATCCACCGGACCCGCCGCGGCATCTTCGCATGATGAATTCCGCGGTGGCGTCGACAACCGGTTCCCCGCGGTCATAGCCGCGGGCCACGGCTTCCGCGAAACGCCACATGACCCCGTGTTCGAACAGGTCGAACCGCTTCGTGTCGCCGAGGACACCCCCCTTCGCCGCACCGAAGAACCGGCGGTATGCATCCGAAGATCGCAGCGCCGCATATCCTTCCCCGACGGCCGCGTCGCCACACGCGGGTCGCAGGATGTCCCGGAGGCACAGGTGGCGGACCTCCGGACCGCACCGGGACATCAGCCAGGGAACGGGATTGCCGCCGAGGTACACGCTCATTTAACGGTGTACCCGGCCGTCAGTTTTTTCATTTCATTGCCCGCCAGGTCTTTCAGGCGAAGTTCGATGCCGTGCGTCCCTTTCGACCAGATCGCGTTATGGGCCAGTATTTCGATGCGCGAATAATCCGGATCGTAATCCCACTTGACCCGCCTCCCGTCAACCGTCAGGAAAACCGAAGCCGGATCGATCCCGCTTCCGATATCGGATACACGTATATACAGCGGTCCGCCGGAAGATACGAGGCCCGGTGATTTGAACCGCGCCACGGGAGGCGCGTCATCGCGCAGCAGGAAGAAACCGGCCATGCGATGGCCCGAATGTCTGAAGGAGCGGGTCCTCTCGTCGTACCTGTTTCCGACGGAATGGAACCTCCCGCTCGCCGGATCGATTTGATAGAGGCCGACCTTCGCGCGGTCATCATCCCCGTACTCGATCGATAACTCAACAGGGATATCAAGACAAAGGTCCGGGGGAAACACCGTGTACACGGAGCTTCGAACGGAAAGTCCGGGGACGGCGATGCGAAGGGGCGGGTCCTGTTTCAGCCAGACACGATCGGGGTATAACGCGGCCCTGCCGTCGAAGCTGGCCGTAAACAGACCGTCACCGCTCTTCAATCGAAGTTCCCTGCCCGGAACAAGGTTCGGCCGCTCTTCGCGTACCGGTCCGGCAAGCGGCGGGACGACCGGCATCTCGAACTCGAGCCCCGCGGTGTTACCGTTCGCGTCATGCGCAACAATCCTGATGCGCGCTCTCCTGCCGAGTCGCGTGGTGTCGATCCTCCCTTCGCCGCCGGTCCTTGAATACAGATAGTGAGTATAGCGCGTACCATTCGTCGCCGAGTAATCGTAATACAGACCCATGTGATGGGTCGTCTCCCGCTTCATAATATCGAACCGGGATTCGTATGCCCTGTTTCCGTCAACGAACATCTCGATCTTATACACCGCTATCCTGCTGGTGTATCCCGCGCGGTCGCCGGCCGCTACCGAAAGGCCGATGAGACCTCCGACCTGGGGTGCGTTATTCCAAACCGGACGATAAATCCCGTCCGGAGATTTTTTTACGGTGAACATTCTACGTCCCGCGACGACTCCATCGACATGCGACCGCCCATCGAGAGGAAGAAGACCGAGCTCGGAGAAGAAAGGAGCGATGGTATCCTCGATGATCAGCCCGTTACGCAGCGGATTGAGATGCACGCCTTTTGCATCACGCACCTCAAAGTGGAAATGCTCCCTTCCGATACCGCTGTCGCCGGAATAACCGATGCGCTCTCCCCTGCGGACGGGAATATCATCGCGTTCGAATTCCAGCCTGAAATCCTCCCTGTCCAGAATCTTCGGCCCGTACTTCGCAACGGTGGAATTCGCGAGTACCCTTTCGGCGAACCGATCCAAGTGTCCGTAAAACGTCCGTCGCCCGTCCGGATGCGTGAGAAACAGCGCATACCCGATTCCCCATTTCTGATACATCACCGTGCTGACATACCCGTCGTCGGCCGCGTACACTTCGAATCCCTTTTTCCCCGCAGTACTCACGTCAAGCCCGAGGTGGAACCTCGAACCCCGCGGCTCGCAGAACGTGCCGGTGATGCGCTGCGGTCGGTTGATGGGCCAGAGGAGTGTCCGGGGAGGCGATGGAGACATTGCAAGAAAAATCAGCGGAGCGATCAGGACGCAGAGCGTCGCTCGTTTGATCCGGCAAAACGCGTCGGCGGATGAGGCATGGCGTTTACAGAGCATTGGCGGTTTTAAATTCACGACCTGAACAGAACCGATTCCGGCGCTCAGCTCCTATTTGCGGACCGACAGCCGCGCCAGGTTCTGCTGTATTGTCGTATTCCCCGGACTCAACCGGTCGGCTTTTTTAAAATACTCGAGGGCTTCCTTCGGCTTTCCCATCTTCTCCAAACACAGCCCCATGTTGTTCAACAGTTCGGTGGATGAAGGAGCCGCCGTCAGCGCGGCCGCGAACGCGGTGTTCGCCTGTGTGTATCTCCCCAGCCGCATCAGCGTCATCCCCAGGCCGTTATATGCGGCGAAAAATTCAGGGTCGATGGAAATGGCCTTCTCGAAAAATTCCTTCGCTCTCCAGTAATTACCCAGTCCGTATGCCGATCTGGCGATGATGTAATAGGCGATCGGGCTTTTCTGCAGCGCCAGGGCCCGCTGCGCGAACGGCTCGGCCTCCCTGTAGCGTCTCAGGTCGATGAGCAGGAGCCCGAGATCGACGAGCGGATCCGGCAGATCTTTCTGAATATCGGCACACCGGCGGAAATGCGATATCGCCGCCTCGTGGTTCCCCATTTTCCAGTGGTTGTGCGCCGCGAGAAAGCGCAGGGCGTAGTTCGGTGAGTTCTCCTGGAAATCCCTCTCCACCGAGAGTTCGACTGCGATCTTCTCGAGCGATTCGCGGTACTTTTTTTCCTGGAAGAGTTTCAGCGCGTCATCATACGATGCAAGCGCGACGGACGCCTGTATCAGGAAAATTGCCGTAATGCATATCAGTTTTTTCATGGTCGTCTCCGCTTTCGCCCGGCCGCGCGGCCGGGGGCCACCGGGGCCCCCTTTACACGCCGAACCTACTTCTTACCGCCCTTTTTCTTCATCGCCTTTTTCGTCTTTACGACCGCCTTGACCGGCTTTTTCGCCACCGTCTTCTTCACCGCGGCCTTTTTCACTACAGGCTTTTTCGGTGCCGGCTTTTTTACCGCCGGTTTCTTCACGGCAGGCTTCCTGACCGCCGTCTTTTTCTGCACGGTTTTTTTCACTTTTACGATCGGCTTAAGACGCTTTGATTTTTTTACCGGCTTCGTCTTCGCGACCGGTTTTGCGACGGCCTTCTTTGCGGCCTTTACCGGTTTCGCCGGCTTCTTCACCGCGGGCCTGTCTTTCCCGCTCTTTTCACCCTTGCCGCGAATCGCCGCCTGGGCCGCCGCGAGCCGGGCGATCGGAACCCTGAAGGGCGAACAGCTGACATAGTCCATACCGACCCTGTGGCAGAACTCGACCGAGGACGGCTCGCCGCCGTGCTCGCCGCAGATACCCACTTTGAGATTTTTGCGGGTCCGTCTGCCGCGCTCGATCCCGATGGCAATAAGCTCGCCGATTCCCTCCTGGTCGAGAATCTGGAACGGATCGCTGGGGAGAACCTTCTTCGCCAGGTAATCCGGCACGAATCCGCCGATATCGTCACGGGAAAAACCGAATCCCATCTGTGTGAGGTCGTTTGTGCCGAAGGAAAAGAACTCCGCCGCCTCGGCAATTTTCCCCGCCGCCAGCGCGGCACGCGGGATCTCGATCATCGTTCCGAACATGTAATCTATTTTGCTCACGCCGTACTTTCGGCACACCTCGGCGTATATTTTCTCAACGATCGCCTTCTGGTGGTCCAGCTCCGCCCTCGTGCTCACAACCGGAATCATGATCTCGGGCGCCACCTTCTTGCCTTCCTTCGTCAGCTCCACCGCCGACTCGAGAATGGCGCGTACCTGCATCTCGGTGATTTCGGGATAGGTGATTCCCAGACGCACGCCGCGGTGTCCCATCATCGGGTTGGACTCGTGAAGCGCCTCGGCGCGCCTGTTGAGCTCGTCAAGGGAAATCCCGAGGCTCGACGCCAGCCGCTCGCGTTCATCTTCGCGATTGGGCACGAACTCGTGCAGCGGCGGATCGAGCAGGCGAATGGTAACGGGAAGCCCGTCCATCACCTCGAGCGTGGCCTTGAAGTCTTTTTTCACGAACGGATACAGCTCCTCCAGCGCGGCGCGGCGCTCTTTTTCGTCTTTCGATATAATCATGCGCCGCAGGTAGAAAAGCGGCTGCTCCGAATTTTTCCCATAGAACATGTGCTCCGTTCTGAAAAGACCGATGCCCTCGGCACCGAAGCCGCGCGCCTTGGCCGCGTCCTCAGGGGTGTCGGCGTTTGTCCGCACTTTAAGCCGGCGGCTTGCATCGACATGCTTCATAAAGCCGACAAAGCGCGGGTTCTCGGTGGAATCCATCATGGAAAGCTTGCCACCGTAAACGTAACCGCGAGTACCGTTCAGGGTGAGGTAATCACCCTCGTTGAACGTCCTGTCGCCGACCCGCATGGTCTTCGCGTGGACATCGACATGCAGCGCTCCGCAGCCGACGATACAGCATTTGCCCCATCCCCTTGCCACCAGCGCCGCGTGCGAGGTCATTCCGCCGCGCGCGGTGAGAATGCCGATGGCCGCCCGCATCCCTTCCACGTCCTCGGGATTCGTCTCCTCGCGTACAAGAATGACCTTTTTACCCTGTCGCGCCGCTTCGACCGCGTCATTGGCCGTAAAAACGATCTGGCCGGCCGCGCCTCCGGGACCGGCGGGAAGGCCCTTCGCCAGCACCGTGGATTCCCTTTCGGCCGCCGGGTCGACGATCGGATGCAACAGCTCGTCGAGCTGGGCGGGCGAAACGCGCATCACCGCCTCGTCGGCCGAGATGAGCTTTTCGTCCAGCATGTCCATCGCCATGTTGAGGGCGGCGGTGCCGGTGCGCTTGCCGACGCGGCACTGCAGCATCCACAGGCGCCCCTCCTGGATCGTGAACTCTATGTCCTGCATGTCCTTGTAGTGCCTCTCCAGCTTCGTGCGGATGGCGTCAAGATCCCTGTACACTTCCGGCAGGGCCGTCTCGAGCGATGGCAGGTGCCTGTTCTGTTCGTTCTTGGTAACCTCATTCATCGGGTTCGGAGTGCGTATACCGGCAACCACATCCTCGCCCTGCGCGTTCACCAGCCATTCGCCGTAGAAGTGGTTGTCGCCGTTGGCCGGGTTCCTCGAAAAGGCCACGCCGGTCGCCGAGTTGGAACCCATGTTGCCGAAAACCATTGCCTGCACGTTGACCGCGGTTCCCCATGCGTCCGGAATCCCCTCGATGCGACGATAGGAGATGGCGCGCTTGCCGTTCCACGATGCGAACACCGCGCCGATCGCGCCCCACATCTGCTCGAGGGCGTTGTCGGGGAATTCCCTGCCGATCACCTCTTTCACCCTGGAGCGGAAATCGTCACAAAGCGCCTTCAGATCCGAATCGCTGATGTCCGCGTCGGTGGCGTAGCCCTTACGGTTTTTGAGATCGTGCAGCATCCTGTCAAGCTGCACCCGGATGCCCCTGCCCTCTTCGGGCTCGAGTCCCGCCGCCTTTTCCATCACCACGTCCGAATACATCATGATGAGGCGCCGATAGGCGTCGTATACGAAGCGCGGATTGCCGGTCTTTTTTATCATACCGGGGATGGTGGCGGAGCAGAGCCCCACGTTGAGCACGGTCTCCATCATCCCGGGCATGGACGCCCGCGCTCCCGAGCGCACCGAAAGCAGCAACGGGTTTTCGGAATCGCCGAACTTCGCCCCCATAATCTGCTCAACACTCTTCAGCGCGTCCAGCACCTCTTTCTCGAGCCCGGCGGGATATTTTCCGTTATTCGCATAGTATTCATTGCAGACTTCGGTGGTGATGGTAAAGCCCGCTGGAACCGGAATACCGATCTGGCACATCTCGGCCAGGTTGGCCCCTTTCCCCCCGAGGAGATTTTTCATTTCGGCCTTTCCATCGGCCTTCTTGCCTCCGAAAAGATACACTCTCTTCGCCATTTTGATTCTCCTTTGTCTTTATAAATGATTAGAGCCGTTGCGGAACGGGAGGAGCTCCCGCCTTCCCCCGCCTCCGACGGGGAGAAACATCGACACTCTCCATTCCGGCAACAGGTCTGTTCGAGATCCAGTGAAACCCGGCGACGCGACCGGGCGGGGATACTGTCATACCCCGCCGGTTAATACAAATACCGAAATATCAAATTGTAAAGATTAATTTTTCATGTGACGCTTCACCTCGCGGATGAAGCAGGCGTCCGCGTCTTCGCAGTTCGCGCAGTACGTGTCGTCGATGTTGTAATCGGCGCTGTCGCATCGCGCCGTGGAGCCGTCCTTCATTATCATGAGGTATTTGACGTACTGGACCTCGTCATCGGACAGCGCGGCCGCGCCTCCCTGCCTGAGTCTGGCGAGGATTTCCTTCTGCTTCGCGCGCTCGTCCCGCACCGCCGTGGAACCGATCTTCGGTGCGATTTCCGCGGCCTTCTTCTCCATCCTTGCCGCGAACATTTTTGTACGGAATTTGATGCTGCTTCTTCTCGTTATCAGGAAATATACGATACCGAAGAAAAGCCCGCCCAGGTGCCCGATATGTGAGATGCTGCTCTGGCCGCCGAAAAGCTCGAGGTAAAGCTCGACCAGCCCGTAGAGCATAACGAGATACTTCGCCTTGATTGGAACGAAGAAAAATAACAGGATCTCGGTATTGGGATACAGCACACCGAACGCGAGCAGCAGCCCGAATACGGCGCCTGACGCCCCGATCGTCGGAATATGATATGCCCCCCCCTGTGAGATGAGGTTGATCAGCAGGATCGAGATGCCCGCGCCGGCGCCGCAGAACAGATAATATCCCACGAACTTTCTGCTGCCCCATTCCTGTTCGATCGGCGTGCCGAATATCAGCACCGCGTACATGTTAAAGAAGATGTGAAAAAAGCCCGAGGTGCTGTGCAGGAACATGTACGACACGACCTGCCATATGAAGCCCTTTTCCACCACGAGTGCCGGTGTAAGACCGAGGTAGTAGGTAAGCGCGGACATCGCGTGAGGCGTCTGGTTTGACGCGGTAAAAATCTGAAAGACATACGCTATGATGTTTACGACGATCAGTTTTATCACCCACCCCTGGTAGGAGCTTGCAGATCCAGGACCCTTCATCGACACTTCCCGTGGTAAATTTGATCAATTTGAGACATTCTGTTCAAGGCGGTACCCTAAACCAGGGGAAAATATCCGTAAAGTCATTTTTTGAACTGCGGACATATTTGAGACGAGCCCGGACGGTAGTCCGCGCACACCCGCGGCCTCACTTCGTATATGGCACACGAGCACGGGCCGTTTCCCCATTCCAGGAAGGGACAGTGATGAAGCTCCCGGCCGTCGAGCGCCGATACGAGATGGTCCCCCATCCAGACGGCACGCTCGTTATCGATGATATGCAGAATGTCCTCGCGCCCGGCGCGCCTCCATGTTTCAATATCCTCCGCGCTCGCACAGGCTATCATGTCGGCAAGACAGCAGGTGCCGCACCGCAGACACTCAACGTCGCCATGATGTCTGTCGTTCCCGCCCATCGGAATATCCTATTGCGTCGTCCCGGTCCTGTCAAAGCCATTTCACCCGCCATATACGGCCCCACAGCGCCATCACCAGGCCGAAATTTCCGACGGAGTTTCCGCTTGAACAATACACCCTTCTACCGTATGATCGGACCGTACTATCCGATATTTGTATTCGAGGAAGCGCAATGACGCGACTGTTGTCGGGATTCATGATCAGGGCGGCGCTGCTGGCGCTTGTCATTCATCCGCATTCCCCCGCGTGGGGCCTGTCAGAAATGAGCGCAAGGCCCGCCGAAAAGGAGACCTCTATTGTCGCGGGCGGAAGCGGCTATTTCATCATTCAGCTGACGATCCCCGGAGGCTCTTACATCTACGGAAATCCCAAAGGGCCCGGAATCGGTAAACCGACCTCGGTGCGCGTGGCTCCCGTCGCGGGCCTCGCGTTCCATCCCGCCCGTTTCCTTCCCGCCAGGCGGTACACGGCCGCCGGCGAGAAAGATCACGTGTGGATATACGAGAAAACGACAAGCGTTCTCATCCCGTTCGACGCGGCCGACGGAGCGAGGCCCGCGGTGCACCCCATAAAAATCATGCTGGAGGCCCTTTTGTGCACTCAGGGGTCCTGCATGCCGCAGATGGTGGACCTTACCCACACGATCCGCGTGCTGCCTCCAGGTGCCAATCCACCCGAATTTGACGCGACGACCCTCGCACGGTATACGATATCCTTAACGGACGCACAGGACCCGGTGGTAATCAGTCGGCCCCGGGACGAATCGATCAATGACGCTCTCTTCTCCCCGCGTTATGTATCGGCGAGCGACGTCTCGGGCATAATACAGGCCGTGCTCTTCGGCCTCATAGCGGGTCTTATACTCAATTTCATGCCCTGCGTGCTTCCGGTGGTAAGCCTCAAGCTCATGGGATTCGTGCGACACGCCGGCGAACAGCGCGGTACGCTCATCAGGCTGGGCCTCCTGTTTTCCCTCGGCATCCTGACCAGCTTCGCCGTGCTGGCGGCGCTCGGCTCATTCCTCGGCTATAACTGGGGCGAGCTTTTCCAGAAGCGTATCTTTCTCGTCGGCATGATCGCGGTCATCTTCGCCATGGGCCTTTCCCTCCTCGGCGTTTTCACGCTCGGTGTGCCCTCGTTCGCTTCGCGGGCCGCGCGCGAGATCGGCAATCCCTTCGTCGATTCCTATGTCAAGGGGATCCTCGCCACACTCCTCGCCACGCCCTGCAGCGGGCCTTTCCTCGGCGGGACGCTCGCGTTCGCATTCACCCAGCCTCCGCCGGTTATATTCGCCATATTCATGAGCATCGGCGTCGGGATGGCGCTTCCCTATCTGGCGCTCGCCGCCGCCCCCGGGCTCATCCGCTTCGTCCCCAGACCCGGAGACTGGATGATCGCGTTCGAGCAGGCGATGGGCTTTCTGCTGCTCGGCACCACCGTGTATCTGGTGGGCATTCTCGGCAGCGACGGCATTCTGCCGTCTCTCTGGTTTCTGCTCGCTCTCGGGATCGGGCTCTGGCAGTATGGAAAGTTCGGAAATATCACACGCGGCGTGAGAAGCAGGGCCGTCTCCGCCGCGGCACTCGGCATTATCGTCGTCGCAGGATACTGGTTTTCATTCGAGGCTTTCGGAAAAGAGGGTGGGAGCGTCGCCGTCCAGTCGCGGGCGGAATTCTCCATGGAGGCGCTCAGGGCAAACAGCGTCGCGGGCAGGATATCGATCGTCAAGTTCACCGCGGACTGGTGCCCCAACTGCGTTCTGGTCGAGAAAACCTCCCTCTACACACCGGACGTCGTCGCCCTGATAAACGAACGGTCCATCACGCTCTTCACGGCGGACCTTACGCGAGAAAATCCCGCGGCACAGGAACTCCTGCGCGCGCTCGGCAGCCGATCGATCCCCTTTCTGGCGGTCTTCCCGCCCGGGAAAGGCTTTTTCGAGCCGCTGTGCCTTCGGGACATCTACAGCGAAAAAGACGTGCTCGAGGCGATCCGGCTGGCGTCGACGCCCTGAACTCCCGGCAAATCCGGTGAAATCCCGGTACGCTCACCGGCATGCCCGATTGACGCTTTCAACGTACAGCGTCGCCAGGGGCAGCGCGGAATCCGATCCCGCGAAGCCGTCCTCCTCCACGATGCGTTCCGGAGAATTCTTAAAAATCCGGATCCAGTCCGCTAAAAGATCCCTGGCCAGCGGCATATATGACCAGTGCCACTTTTCTTCCAGATATCCGGCGGAGCGCCCGGCCGTATACGGCTGGCAAAATCCGTAGGAGTGCGCGTTTGCGGCAAGCCATAGATAAAGGGTCCTGCCCGCTCCCGATTCGTAATAGCCATTGTCGAGCGCCTGGAGGTCGAAGTCGGTCCCCCAGTGATGCCGCGAGGTGCCGGGCATCGAGGAAAACTCGAGTATCTTCAGCGACCGTGCCGCCGGATCAACGATCGTTTCATTAAGCCGCGCCCCTCCGACCGGAGTATGCCCGCGCCACTTGCTTTCCCATATGGCTTTCTGTCGGTCCCAGTTCCGGGTCGAGCTCCTTACCCTGAAATCAATGCCCGGATGGGCCTTGCTGAAATCGCGATACATCGCCGCAAGCGCCTCCGCGGCCTCGCGGCGAAGATACTGCCGCTCCCCCTTCACCGGGATACCGAGCATAGAGAGCTCGATAAAGTCCGGAGTCCTCACCGGATCGAAGCGGCCCGTCAGGTATTTTTCCGGCGCGATCCCGACGTACGAAACCGGATCACCTTCCCCACCGCATACCGCGGTCCCCACCGCGGCCAGAATTCCCAGCACAAGCGGGAAAATGAACGCCGTTATCTGCGATCTCACGCCGACGGTGCTCACTTCGCTCTTTCGGTTACGTGGATATAATCGGCTATCGGCCTGGTGATGGATTTAAGGCGCTCGTGGGTGATGCCGGTATCGCGCGCCATCATCCGTTCACGCTCCCCGAGGCGCAGGTCACCGCTTTCGGAGAGGATGATGATGCGCTCGACGATCCCCGGAACGCGACGCTCGACCCGGGAGGGCACCCCAAGGCCATACGCGAAATGCGCCGCCCCCCCGAGGACGACGGCGATGTCATGCCTGCCTGCGGTTCGATCCATCAAAAGCCTCCCGGCCAGCGTATCCGCCATCTTCTCGTCGCGGGCGACCTGTGCCTCGTACATTCGGCGAAGCCCGTCTTCCCTGGTGAAAGCATGCACGGGCAGCATCATTCCAAGAAGACGCTCGTGCACATCGTTTTTCAGGTCGATCTCGGCCGGCAGCCCGGCACGCTCTTTCTCCTCCAGCGCCGAAAGTCCGGCGCGGGCGACGGCGCGAATCACTTCAGCGCGCGCATTTAACGCCAGGACCGAGCCCCCGCCGGCCCTGCATGCTTCCAGAACGGCGCGGTAATCGCGGTAATTGCTCCACCGCCGTTCCCAGTCCGTTTCCGAGGCGAGCCTGTCGAAATCGATCTCCCCGCGGTTGAAGCGGTCGAGTACCGGCTGGTGATGCGCCTCCATCTGCTCCATGCCGAGAAGTACGGTTCTGCCTTTTGCGGAAAACGTCTCGACGAGCAGGCGCTGCATATCGTGATGCCGCCTGAGGCCGTGCCGCTCTCCGATGTATATCACCCCCGCCTTCAGGCAATCATCGATCACCGAATCGAACCTTACCGGCTCTCCCGCATAGACGTCGAGCCAGAGCGAGCACCTCGCCGACGGCGCATCGGCCTCCTCGCCGGCGCCGGAAGCGGGTGGCGGTGCGGCGATGATCGCGGAAAGAAACGCGAATACGACCGCTTTTTTGAATTCCATCATGCGATTTTCACCGGATGTGTATAGTATCCGAAAGGAATCGGCGATTGGAACGCGAAGCGCCGATCGATAAGCCGTGAGGCAAAACCGTCAGACGCCGCGCAACTCGCACAGGTCGGCGAAAGAAGCCACATATTCGCGGAAGCCGCGAAGCGTTTCCACGGGATAGGGCCGGAGATCATGGAAGGACTCGTCCAGCGTGACATCGGGCACGAACTGCTGCAGGAAATACCGTTTAACGCGGCCGAGCGCCGCCCCGATGCTTCCGAAGTCCTCCAGTGTCACGTATTGCGGGATGCAGGTGGTCCGGAGCTCATAATCCAGCCCGGAATTTTTCACTATACCGACCGTTTCGATGACGCGGGAAAAATCGACATGCCGCCCCACGACGAAATCGTACTTCCGCGGCGATGTCTTGATGTCGATCGCAACGTAATCGACAAGCCCCCTGTCGACAAGCCGGGCGACCACCGCGGGATTGAGGCCGTTGGTGTCGATCTTTACCGCCATGGACATCTCCTTGACGGCGCCGATGAAGGATTCCAGGTTTCCCGAGAGGGTGGGCTCTCCGCCCGAGATGGTCACGCCGTCGATAACGCCCCGGCGTTTTTTCACAAAGCTCAACGCCTCGTCGTTGGAATACGATTCCAGGCAGCCGCTGTTGCAGGCGAGCTCCGGATTATGGCAGTACCCGCACCGGAGGTTGCAGCCCCCGGTGAAGAAAACCGAGCAGATCCTACCGGGGAAGTCTATCAGCGAGGTCTTGTGTATTCCCTTTATATTCATATATGCACGCTTCTTTGACGTCCTTGAGAGAAAACTCCCTCCTCTCGTTGAACTCCTCCCGCTTGCCCTTGTTCCACTGGTTCACCGGCCTGAAATAGCCGACCACTCGGGAATAAACCTCAACGGGAACCTGCCTGTCCTTCTTCATATTTCCATATCTCCTGTTACATGGCTATCTTTTTATTATAATCGGCATCTCTGGCCGTAATCTCAACGCCGAATTTCTCCAGTTCCTCTTCCGTGTGCTCGTACGGGCAGAATTTATGGGCGCCCGCGATATACCCGTGCACCGGGCAGATGCTGAATGTCGGGGTGATGGTAAAATAGGGAAGCGAGTAATTCTCGGCGATGCGGCGCACCAGGTGCTTGACCATCTGCGGATCGTCGATCTTTTCGCCGATAAAGCCGTGCACGACTGTCCCGCCGGTAAACCGCGTCTGGAGGTCGTCCTGGTGGTCCAGCGCGTCGAAGATGTCGTCCGTGTGTCCGACCGGCAGATGTACCGAGTTGGTATAATACGGCTCGTTCGTCCCGGCCGATTTTATCTCGGGATACGCGGCCCTGTCGTGCTTGGCGAAACGGTAGCTCACCCCCTCGGCGGGTGTCGCCTCCAGGTTGTAGAGGTTCCCGGTCTCGTCCTGGTATCCGCGTATGCGCTCCCTCATGAAGTCGAGCACGCGTATGGTGAACTCCTTGCCCTCGGCGGAGGCGATATCCCGTCCGAGCAGGTTGACGCAGGTTTCGTTCATCCCGACCAGGCCGATCGTCGAGAAATGGTTCAACCAGTAACGGCCGTTGCGCTCGTAGATGTCCGAGAGATATACCCTGGTATAGGGATACAGGTTGCTCAGCGTGAAATTCTCCAGCACCTTCCGCTTTATCTCGAGCGAATCCTTCGCGAGGTCCATGAGATGCGCGAGCCGCTCGAAAAAGTCCGCTTCGTCATTCGCGAGGTAGCCGAGCCTCGGCATGTTTATGGTCACCACCCCGATGCTTCCGGTAAGCGGGTTCGCCCCGAAGAGACCCCCGCCGCGGCTTCTAAGCTCCCTGTTGTCGAGCCTCAGGCGGCAGCACATGGAGCGCGCGTCTTCCGGGTCCATGTCCGAGTTGACGAAATTGGCGAAATAAGGAATGCCGTATTTCGCCGTCATCTCCCACAACCGGTCGTGCGCGGGATTTTCCCAGTCGAAATCGACAGTGATGTTATAGGTCGGTATCGGGAAGGTGAAGATGCGGTTGCGCGCGTCGCCCTCCAGCAGGCACTCGGCGAACGCCACGTTGAAGACGTTCATCTCCTCCTGGAACTCCGCGTATTTCCTGTCGCGGATCTCTCCGCCTATAACCACGTACTCCTCGCCGATTGTCGAAGGCACCTTGAGGTCGAGCGTAACGTTGGTGAACGGGGTCTGAAAACCGACCCGGGTAGGGATGTTCATGTTGAACACGAACTCCTGCAGACACTGCTTCACCTCGGCCCTTGTAAGCCTGTCATAGAATATAAACGGCGCAAGATAGGTATCGAAGTTCGCGAAGGCCTGGGCGCCGGCCGATTCGCCCTGCAGCGTGTAAAAGAAATTCACCACCTGGCCGAGCGCGCTGCGAAAGTGCTTCGCCGGGCGGCTTTCGACTTTACCGGGCACCCCTCCGAATCCCCGCAGCAACAGGTCCCTGAGATCCCATCCGACACAATACGCGGACAGGAGCCCCAGGTCGTGAAGATGGAAATCGCACGAAACGTGGGCCTCGCGGATCTTCGGCGGATACAGGCGCTCAAGCCAGTATTTGGCGGTGATCGCGGAGGCGATATGGTTGTTCAATCCCTGCAGGGAATAGCTCATGTTGCTGTTTTCGTTGACGCGCCAGTCGGAGCGGTCGAGATACTGCTCGATGAGCTGTATGCCCTCGTTGAGGAGATCCTTGCCTTCGCGGATTTTGCGGTGCTGCTCACGGTAGAGGATGAACGCCTTGGCGACCCGCGCGTGCCCCCGTTCGATGAGCATCTTCTCGACAAGGTCCTGAACGTTTTCCACCGTGGGGGTTCTGCCTTCCTTGTAATGCAGTATATTCAGGATACCCACCACGGAATCGCATACCGACTGCGCTGTCTCCCTGTTACTCCCGCCAACCGCCTTCGCCGCCTTGAAAATGGCGTCGGTGATCTTTTCGGCATCGAAGGGGAGAATGCGTCCATCCCTTTTACGTATATACTGCACCCGGGATGTATTATCTTCCATTAGGAAATACTCCAGATGTTCTTATTCTTTCGATTTCATTACTTCTGCAAGTAACGGTTGAAATACGGGGCCGCTCTCGTGAAGCACAGCAGGATCACACCAGACGGAGCAGTAACATTTTTATATCAGGCGCCCGAACCGCGATTCATGAAGCTAACCCCGTTTTGACCATCCGTCAAGGAAAATATTATGTCTCAATAAAAAAACGGAGCCGAACTCGCTTAAACATCATTATCAATAATATGATTATATAAAATACTATAAACAAAATACTCTAGACGCATTAAACCGCCAAATCCCCGATAAATCGTTCCAGCGGGTGATCGTTCGTTTGAATATGAATTTGGCTGCAGGCCCGACGCCCGGATGCCGAAAAAGGATTCAGGCGGTGCGGTCGTCACCGTCAGACGAATCACCGGAGGCAATTATGAAAAAACGCGCTCTTCCCATAATCTCAACGATCCTGATGCTGCTCTTCATCATGCCGCTCGCCGGCGCGGAATACAAGGGCACCATCATCGACCAGATCCGCCTCGCCGTCGGCGACATACCCCAGGGCTTCGTCTACGGAAGCATTCCGCCCTTCGCCCAGCGGGTGATCAGGGAAAATCCATGGAAGTTCGACCGGGCCGCCATCAAGAGGCTTACCAGGGAAATATACCCCGATGGCGATCCCGGCAGGGTAGCGGACATCCACATGACCATTCTCACGCGTCCGACCACGCCATTCGGAGACGATATCGTGTGCTATATAATCGTTTATAACGACATGACGTCGGCGAAAAACGAGATCAAGAAGATCACGGATTTTGTCGGATATAATGCCGATCGCGCCATCGTATCGGTTCGGGAGAACGTGGTTGTCTTCCTTCATGCCGACGACACCGACGATTTTCCCGTCATCAGGGAGATGATGAAAAAAATCGGCGACAGGCTGGATAACCTGTAAGGACGGGCTAGGTCGCGTCGTCTTTCAGCAGCACTTCCTCGAGCTCGTCGGCTTTCGCCGCGATATACGTGAGCGATTTGAGAAACCTGCGCGGATCGCAATCCTGAAGCAGGATGGAGTTGCGGAGCACCAGGGTATCGTCCACGAGAGCGAGTGATCCGAGCGGCAGCGTAGCGTTCATCTGCAGCGCATACTTGAAGAGCTCGCAGAAATCGCCCTTCATTTTTCCGATCGAAGAATAATAATTGATGATGCGGTCGCCGACCTCGTCCTTGGTGAGCGTGACGAGCACCTGCTGCGACCGGTCGTTGTCGAATCCGATCTCGGTGGAATACGCGCCGGGTCCGTCTTTATGGAACTTCAGCTTGAACTCCGCGGCGATGGCCGCTATAAAACCGTCGAATACTTCCATTATTCAGCTCTCCTTGTAGTTAACCCGGGAGTAAACCGCGAAGCGCTCCCTGATAATTTAATCATGATTGGAACAGCGCGGCGACCGCTTCGCGCTTGATGTTTCCCTGGGCGACAAGGGCCGCGCCCGCATCGAGACCGATGGATTCACGAAGCCTGGTCCCCGTTTCGGCGAGCGCCGCGTCCGCGCTGCCGATGGCGTATTCCCTCGCCATGTCCAGACCCTTTCTCGTGAGCAGGGCTACCGTTTTCTCGGTATCGGTGAACCTGTTTTCCATCCTGGTCCGAAGCGTGTCGATCCGGGAAGCATCCACCGCCCTGCCCTCCTTCATTTCCGCCGCATAAGCGGACATCTCCCTGAAGGCGGCGCTTATTTCCGTCCGCAGCGCCTTCATCCCTTCAATGTCACCTGCGGGTTGCGGATTCAGCGCGGCCACCGGAAGCGCCTCCGAGCCGAACATTCCGGCATACTCCCCCAGGGTGGCCGACAGCTCGGCGCTTATACCGGCGATCCCCTCGTAATCGACGCGACGCGATGCCATTGCGTCCATGGCCATGTTTCGCAGTCGGGACGATATCTCCACCGCTCTCTGAAGTACGTGCTGCGCCATCTGGGCGATGCTGAGGGCCTCGGTTATGCGGCGCTCACCGGTCTGCCTGTCGGATGACCACCGGAGCCCGGGCTCCGCCCGCCTGTCGTCGATTACCGGGGCGGATGCCCCGGGGTTGCCCCGCCTCACGCCGGGGTTCGCGAGCACGCGGCTTTCAACCCCGAGCTTTATCATATCGGTATTTATCTTCATTGGCGTCTTCCCGATCCACGCGGGAAGAAGTATATATTCACGGCCTTCCGATGTCAATTTAATTGCTTTATGACGCGATCAGATTTAATGATAAAATGGATTGCACCGGAGAAACGTCCGGGCCATAATCCCCCCATGGAGGTCAGCGATGCGGACATGCCGTGCGATAGCCCTGACGCTTGCCGTAATCACGGCCGTGTACGGGTGTAAACAGAAGGAGCGAAACGAGGTGCCGCTCGAGCAGATCGAGATCGACCGGTCCACCAACTACCGTTTCATTTTCAGGGAAACGATTGACAGGCAGGCCGAAGAATCCCGAAAGGGAAAGAAAGACCCCTTTGCCGACAAACGATGAGCTCTCATGTGAAGTGCGGCCCGGTCAGCCGCGCTTCATCCTGAGGTTCCTCCTGGCCGCGGCCTCGGCGTTGCGCCTTTTTTGTTCGGCGGTTTCAATGACCAGTTCGGGAATCTTCATCGGCCGGCCCTGCGCGTCGAGCGACACGAAGGTCAGGTAGGCCGACGCGGTATGCCGTACCACCCCGGTGATGAAATTCTCGGCCTCGACCCGTACCCCCACCTCCATTGACGTCCTGCCCGCGAAGTTAAGGCTGGCCTTGAGACGCAATATGTCCCCGACGTAAACCGGGCTGTGGAAATCCAGCCGATCGATCGACGCGGTCACCACGTTGCTGCCGGCATGGCGTGCCGCCACGATGCCCGCCGTAGTGTCGATGGCCTTCATTATGACGCCGCCATGCACGTTGCCCGCAAGGTTGGCGTCCTGGTGTGACATCTGCTGTACCATTTCGATCGCGCTTTCGTCAATCCGCTTCGCTTCCACATTCCCCTCCCCGTTCTCTCACCGTTTTCCGCCATCCGGAACATAACTCAATCGGGACGCGAAAAAAATTCACGTATCATGTCCGTCACCTGTGCGGGCTTCTCCATCGGAATCAGGTGGCCCGCGCCGGGTACACTGGCATACTCCCCGCGTGGCATGAGCGAGGCCGCCTTTTTCAGATCGATGAACTGGCGGTTCTCGCTTTCCTCGCCCTCCACCACCAGCACCGGGCACGAGAGCTTCGGCAGCAACGGCCACGGGTCATACTGCATCCCCCCCATGAACAACGACGCCTCCCGCCTCGGCGAGCATGCGAGCGTCAACCCTTCCGCGGGCGTGTCCACCATCCCGTGGCTTATGTACAGGTCGAGCATCTCCTCGTCCCAGTTTTTAAAAAGCGCCCTGGTGCGCAGATACTCCTTTGCCGCTTTGCGGTTTTCCCAGTTATTTCTGCGCTTGATGGATTTTGAGGCCAGCGGATGCTCATCAACACCGATCTTCACACTATAGAAATCCCGGGGCAGGAAAATCGGTTCTATGATCACCATGCGGTCAGCCGGAGAGCCGTGCACCGCGTTCGCGATCGCCATGACCGTCGCGCCCATTGAATGACCCACAAGGCTGGGGTTGCCGATATCCAGTGCCTCGCAAAACCGGCACAGGTCCTCGGCCAGGATCATCCAGCTCAGGCCCCCGTCCTCCGGCTCGGCATAGCGGTGGTCACAGAAATAGGGCGCGATGATCCGGTATTCCCCCACGAGTTTCCTCGCTATGGGGTGCCAGAGCCAGGGGAGAAAACCCGTGGCATGGAGCATCATGACAGTCGGACCATCCCCATTGTACTGCAGGTATTCGATCGCGGTATCTCCGATTTTGATTTTCAGCAGTGATGGATCCATATTAACCCTGCCCCCCTGAAAATGAACAACACCCATTCCATCAAGTATGCGCCAGGCGAGCGGCCGTGTCAAGAACGAGTATCGATCGGCCGCCGGGTCCCCATTTATGCTTGAATACGCGGCACCGGCCTGCTATCTTGAATATCGGGCACCCCGTGACCGGCGCGAACTTTTTGCCGAACCCTGTAACAGGAGCAGCCCGGAGAAACCCTATTCCCCAATTACTATGGTAAGGAGTCCGAGATGAACGCCAGGAGAACCGCAATACTGCCCGTATTCCTCATTCTGCTCGTATCACTGTTCATTTACCCGTTCTCATGCTCACAGAAGGACGCACCCGTGTTCGGCGAGTCCTCACAGTCACCGGTGAAGTCCAGCGCCGAGGCCGTGAAGGCCACGGAAATTCAGAAAGCCTTCAGGGACATCTACGACATCTACAAGGACAGGGTGGTGTTCATCGCGACCGAACAGACGGTGAAGATTCCCCAGCACCCGTTTTTCAACGACCCGTTTTTCCGCGAATTTTTCGGCGCCCCGCAGCAGGGCCCCCGCACCCAGCGGCGCACCGGACTGGGAACGGGATTCATTCTGTCCGAAGACGGCTACATCTGCACTAACCATCACGTGGTTTCCGGCGTGGATAAAATCGCGGTCAAGATCAACGAGAAGGAATACCCGGCGACCATCATCGGATCGGACCAGAAGACGGACATCGCGCTTCTGAAAATATCCCCCAGGGAAAAGCTGCGGCCCGTGTTCCTTGGCAATTCCGACGAGGTCCGGGTCGGAGACTGGGCCATCGCGATCGGAAACCCCTTCGGACTCGACAAAACCTTCACGGTGGGAGTGATAAGCGCCACCGGCCGCAAGGACGTGGATATGATGGGAGGCTCCCAGTCGCACATACAGACCGACGCGTCAATCAACCCCGGCAACTCAGGCGGTCCGCTCATCAACATCAACGGCGAGGTCATCGGCATCAATCGAATGATCTACTCCAACAGCGGGGGCAGCCTGGGTATCGGTTTCGCCATTCCCATCAATACGGCCAGGTCCATACTCGAGCAGCTCAAGACGCACAAGAAGATCAAACGGGGGTATATCGGCGTCCAGATCGTTCCCTTCACCGAGGAATATGCCGGCCAGATCGGCCTCAAGGCGGCGGAAGGCGCGCTGATCGGCGGACTGGAGGACAACGGCCCCGCGGCCAGGGCGGGCGTACAGAGGGGCGATGTGGTGATCAGGATCAACGACACCCCGATCAAAGACTATAACGCGCTCGTGGATATCGTGGGCAAGACACCCATCGGGAAGACGCTCAAGGCCACGGTATGGAGGGAGGGAAAGGAGCTTAACCTGTTCATAACGGTTTCAGAGCGTCCATAGTACCATCCAACGATAACCTCACAATCCTCCCGAACCGCTGAAAGCGATTGCCGGTCAGGATTTTCCCCGCCCGCCACGGGGAAAATCCTTATCCATAATCATCGCCGGAAATCTCAAATGCGTTGACGCCGCCGATGGCCGATGCTAACCTGCCAGTATCGAGCGGCGTGGCCGAAATCGCCGCGGGGAGGCTGGCTGTGCGGGAAAGCAGCCGTTTTTTACTGTATCTCGGGGCTGCCCTGTGTGTCCTGTACCTGGGACTGCGGTATATCATCCCCTTTATACTTAAAGCCCTCGCCGGCATTCTCGGGTTTATGGTGCATGCCGCCATCATACTGCTGGCGATATTCGGCCTGCTCTGGCTCGTCGGATACATATCGAAGGCCTCCCGGCGCTGAATCCCGCGAACGAAATAATTTCTTGATTAATTCGGCCATCGATACAAATCTGGGCGCGCTGAAATGCGCGGGACCATACTGAGCACGGGAAAGGACTTCCGTATATGGAAGACATCAGGATCAATATCCTTAAAATAGAAAAGGGCTTCCTCATATCACTGGCGGTAATATCGCTCGTGGGAGGCGTCGTTTTCGGCTACATTACCGCGCAGATAAAGAATTTCTCCGGAATACAAAACCTCCGGCAATTCCAGGTAAGCCTGCCCACAAAGCTTTACGACGTCAACGGAGAGCTCATCGCGGAGCTTTTTCGCGAAAAAAGGGAGCTGGTCGCCTACGAGGACCTTCCCCGCAACCTCATAAACGCGTTCGTCGCCGCCGAGGACCGCGAATTCTACAGCCATTTCGGCATCAACCCGTTCGCCATCGTCCGCGCCATGGCGAAAAACCTGATCGCCGGCAGGGTGGTCCAGGGTGGATCGACCATCACGCAGCAGCTCGCCAAGAGGCTTTTTACGAGCGGCGAACGCACGCTCGCTCGAAAGGCCATGGAGGCCGTGCTCGCGCTGCAGATCGAAAAGAGGTTCTCCAAGGAGGAGATCCTCGAGATGTATTTCAACCAGATATACCTGGGCCACGGCTGCTACGGCGTCTCGTCCGCGGCGCGGCTGTTCTTCAATAAAGACGTACGCCAGCTCGATGTCGCCGAGAGCTCCGTGCTGGCCGCCCTGCCCTCCGCGCCGGGACGCCACTCCCCGCTGATGAACACGCGCGAGGCCTATGTAAAAAACCGTGACACCCTTACCCGCATGGTTGACGCGGGATACCTGAGTGAAGAGCGCGCCGACAGGATCTACCAGGAATTCTGGCCCGTCTTTGTCGACTCGATCAAGACCGAATTCACCACCAAGAACGCGTTTTCCAGGAACGAGGACCGCGCGCCTTATTTCACCGATTATGTCCGCCAGATACTCACCGCCCGTTTCGGGAAGGAAGCGGTTTACTCCGATGGAATGTCGGTATATACAACCCTCAATCTCAAGCGTCAGGAGATCGCCGAAAAATACTTTCCTCCCGCGCTCGTCAAACAGAACTCCGTTTCGGAGCTCGCCAACAAGTACTCCAACAGCGCTGTCGACCGAGGCCTCTTCGGTGCGTACGAGACCCTGCGCATGGTGTTCAGCCTGCCCGGCGTCTATGTACGAAACGACTTCGAGACTACCGTTAAAAAGAAAATGGTGGAAGAAGTCGTGGATTCCATCGATATCATCTCATTGCTGATGGACGTCCGTTCTTCTTCACAGAGCATCGATGCGTTCAGGACCGCCACCTCCGCGATCTCCTCGACCCTCAAGGTCGAGGGCGCGTTCCTGGCGATCGAGCCGAAGACCGGCTACATCACCAGCATGATCGGGGGTTCCGGGTTCAGCGTCAACAACCAGTTCAACCGCGCGGTACAGGCGCGGCGCCAGCCCGGTTCGGCCTTCAAGCCGTTTGTCTACGGTGCCGGGATGGAAAACAAGATCATCAGTCCCAATACCGTTTTGCCCGACGCCCCCCTCGTCGACATAGACGAGACCGGCGAGACATGGGCGCCCGGCAATTACGAGGGCAGCTTCTCCGGCATGGTGAACCTCCGCCGGGCGCTCGCCGCGTCGATCAACGTCATTTCGGTGCGCATTTATGATATCGTCGGCGCCGATCGGATTATCGACTTCGCCTCGCGCATGCTCAAGGTTCCCCAGGCCCGTTTCACGCCCAGCCCGTCGCTGGCGCTTGGCTCGTCCGAACTCACCCCCCTCGAAATAGCCACGGGATACGCCATCTACGCCAATCGCGGCCGGGACGTGTTCCCCTTCGCGGTACGCTTTATAGTCGACCGCGACGGAAGCGAGCTCGCAAACATCGAGGAGGAGGTTGGCAACATCATCGCCGCCAGGGAAATGGACGGCAGCATACAGGTAATCTCCGAGCAGACCGCGTATATAATGACCGATATGATGCAGGCGGTCGTGAACGGCGGCACCCCCACGGACGCCATCCGAAACACCGCTCAGTTTCACAAGAAGTGCGCCGGCAAAACCGGCACCACGTCGAACTGGACCGACGCCTGGTTCTGCGGTTTCACCCCGGACATCGCCGCGGTCGTCTGGTTCGGCTATGACCGGCCGTTCATGTCGCTCGGCAAGCACCAGGCCGGGGCCGGAATTGCGGCACCGGTATGGGGACACTACATGCGGGAGATCTATAACGGCATGAGCGATCCCGTTTTTCCGGGCGAACCCCCGGGAACACACTACGTACCTTCATACGGCGGGGAGGGCGAAACCGGAACCATGAAGTCAATACTCGACGTTTATATGGAAAAAGAGGGCCTCAAGACCAAAGAATAATTGCCCGACGTTTTTTTTGTTCTTGAATTCGCTCCCGCCTGTGCTATAATCGAAGCCTGTTTGTAATTATACCAAAAATAAAACGGTACTGTTCAGTTTGTCGCCGCAGGCGATAGATCATGGACGACGGGGGCGTGCGGCCCGATGCGGACCCTGGTCGGATTCCTCCGGAGCGTTTTGTCAATGGCTGCATTGCGCTCTTCCCGTGCGCCGGCATGGGAAGAAAGGTCGCATACGCGTCATTTTGCGTATCGTTTAAAAATTCGCGATCTATAGAGGGGGCATTCTTCCCCCTCTATAGGGAGAGGGCTATGTTTAAGGTCGGAGACAAGGTTGTCTATCCCATGCATGGGGTCGGAAGTATCGATGCTATCGAAAAAAAGGTCATTCTTGGCAAGAGAAACCAGTTTTACATGGTAACGATCATCAACAGCGGCATGAAGGTGATGATCCCGGTGGACAAGGCCAAGGAAATCGGCCTGAGATCGATCATCTCCAAGCGCGAGGTCAACAAGGTGCTCGAGCTGCTTAAAAAAAAGGAAGTAATCACCGAGGATGACTGGAAGCTTCGCTACCAGGGCAATTTCGACAAGGTGAAGAGCGGCTCCATCTATGAAGTGGGCGAAGTGGCCCGCGACCTCTACCGCAGGGGAAGGGAGAAGGAATTATCCATCATGGAACGCAAGCTCTACGAGAACGCCTACCAGCTGGTTATTCACGAGATAGCGCTCGCAAAAAACATCGACACCGAAGAAGCCGGCAACCTGGTTTCCGAAGCCCTCTCCGTGTAAACCCGCGTGCGGCCGGAGGTCATCCGGATTCACCGCACGGGGGACAGCCAAACGGTGGCGCAATCGGCACCGATCCGGTGATCGGTCCATTGCTTGCCGCCGTCACAAATCCAAGGAGTCATCCGGTATGATAGCTATTTTCAGAATTCTCTTTATCGTCGCTTCGGTCGTCTTCACCTCGCTCTACTATATCAACGTTTCACTGCAGGCGGTGATTCTGGGCGGGCTTATTTCCGCCGTCGCGGCACTGGCGATCATAATCGTCATCGAGTACGTGTCCCACACCTTTTCCACCAGGATACTGCTGGCGGCGCTCCTGGGGCTTTTCGTCGGGCTCATTTTCAGCCACCTGCTGGTCATCGCGTTCGTCTCGATGCCGCTGCCTATATCCGCCGAATCCCAGTCCGTTGTCAAGGCACTCATCTACCATGTAATCGGGTTCGCCACGATGCTGTTTTTCGTCATCAACAATGACAGCATCTCACTGCTCGATTACATCATCCCCGAGAAAACCGAAGAGGGTAAAGAGAGCGGGATAGCATATAAAATACTCGACACCAGCGTCATCATTGACGGACGTATCGCGGACATATGCGACACGGGCTTCATCGAGGGCATACTGGTCATACCCAACTTCGTCCTCAACGAGCTGCAGATGATCGCCGACTCCGCCGATTCCATCAAGCGTAACCGCGGCCGGCGCGGACTCGACATCCTCAACAAGATGCAGAAAGACCAGACGATCATGGTGAAGATCTCGGACATGGACTTCCCGGAGATACACGAGGTCGACGCCAAGCTCGTCAAGATGGCCAAGGTGATGAAGGCCATGGTGATCACCAACGATTTCAACCTCAACAAGGTGGCCGAGTTTCACGGCGTGAGGGTCCTCAATATAAACCAGCTTTCGAACGCCCTCAAACCCATCGTCCTTCCCGGCGAGGAGATGAAGGTCGCGCTCATCAAGGAAGGCAAGGACTCCAACCAGGCGATCGGATATCTCGACGACGGCACAATGGTTGTGGTCGAAAACGGACGGCGCCGCCTGGGGCACGAGGTGGAGGTCATCGTGACCTCGGTGCTCCAGACGACCGCGGGGAGGATGATCTTTGCCCGCATCAGGGAAGACTGAAATAAAGGTCCTCGCGCTTTTTGGAAGCCCCCGCAAAACGGGGGCTTCGTCGACCCTCCACGAGTCTTTTCTCGGCGGACTGGGATCCGCCGAGATCAGGCGCGTTCATCTCTACGATACCTCCATCCATCCCTGCACCGCATGCGGCCATTGCACAACGGCCAGGGAATGCATTTTCAAAGACGATATGACGCCGTTCTATGACGCGATCGACGAGGCCGACCTGCTGTCAATCTCCATGCCCCTGTATTTCTCCTCTCCTCCCGGTCCGCTCAAACTCTTCATCGATCGCAGCCAGGTTCTGTGGGAAAGCAGGCGGCGAGGGGAGCGATCCGGAAAACACCAAACGGGAAACCTGATCTGTACCGGCGGCGCGCGATACCGGGACATGTTTCTGCCGACGGTAACGATCATCCGTCATTTTTTCAACGCCCTTGAATACGTTTATCGAAAGGAGGATTTTCTCCTCCATGCCGACATGGAAGGACGGCATTCAGGCGATATCCCCGGAGAATACCTGTCCGGTGCGCTTGAACTCGGCACCTCCTTTCGCCAGCGCCTTCACCGGTAAGCCGAATCCGACCCGTATATATCCTCAGACGCACAAGCTTTGCCGCGATCACCCGATCATCGACCTTTTCATGGTTAATATCGGCGCTCTTCCTTTCGATAATAGAAGTAAAGCGGCAGGAGTAACAATGCAATTAATCGTCGAACTCCAGGTTAAAATCAGCAACGGCTCCCTCGGCGCGTTTACCGACGGGCTTCACCGGCACGGGTGCCGTCTTCAACTGCTCCATCTCAAGGACAGCATCGAGGAATACGAAATCTACGACGCGGAAATCATCCATTCGGACCCTGAAGCATACGAGGCTTTCATTGCCGCGGCGGCGACGGCACGCGACTCATACCAGATACTGGGCGAACGCAATGTGCTCGAAGATTCAATCGCCGGGGGCCTGCTGAATGTGGCCGGAAAGACCCCTATTGAAAATCAGGGTGATTATGATCTGCGCCTGCTGGGATCGGCGGCGCTCATGCGCGAGATGATACGCCAGGGGAAAGGGGACCACTGCACCGGAATACTGAAGACGGTGGCGATGTTGGGCTGCGTCAAGAAGAGGATTGAGCCCTCGCTGGATACCATCCGGCTCTGGCATGCGGATCTCGAACGAGATTCCGTAATTACGGGTCATTTCACGGGATTGAACGCCTTTCCACTCATCATCACCTACGGACAGATCGAGGATCTCATCAAAACGATCCAGGGCATCGATGCCGGATTCGTCGCGCTTCGCATAACCGGAATCGAGGACGTCGACGACAGCGGGGTATACGAGCAGATCATTTCCGAGATGTCGCTGCCGCTGATATCCACGGTGTACGATGAGCTGCCGCTCCTCCTGCTGGTGGAGACCCTTCACCTGCTCGAAAGGGATCACCTGGGGCTTCCGGAGGCGACCGCGGGGATAATCGGCATAGACACGAGCTCCCTGCGCATGACGCGCCTGCTTCACGGGCTCGGCTGCCATCGGGTACTGGGATACGATCATAACGAAAAGCACATGCTGACCTTCGAGAAATCGGGGGGGCTTGCGACCACGCCGGAGAACATCTTCAACAATGCGGATGTGATACTGTTGTTCAAAAATCACTTCACCATCGACGAGTTCCACCGTATACGGGCCGGGCAGATCCTCATCTCGCTTATCGAGTTCGACGAGCTCGAGCGGGGCATCATCGTCGAAAAGGGCATACGGGATTTCGTTTCCCGCCAGCGCATCGATCCCGCGGTGGTCTTCCCGGGCCTCCTCAGCGGACTGCTCAAGACGGGCGCCCGGACGATCGACGACGTCAAACTTGTTGAAACGGCCAAAAAGATCAACCGGCAACGCGCAAGGGACAAGCGCCCTCTCTCGCTTTTCATGAACGCGCACGACCTCGTCGCGCGCTTCATGATCGATTGATCAGCGCTCGCCGACGATAAGCCAGCGGATTCCGCTGAACTCGAACGGGTGGTACTCGTAGAACTTCCCGTCGGCGGACACGACCCCGGCCTTACCGGGCTCCATTCGTTTAAACAAAGGGTGCTCCGTCATAATGAGTTCCCTGCGCGGGGATATCCGGTATCTTCCCTCGTAATCGAGTATCTCCGTTTTCCCGTCCAGGTATCCCTCTATCTTCTCAATTCCCGTCTGCAGAATAAAAATCCCGTGGAAGGAATTCTCCACAACGATTCTCGAGCTGATGAAAATACCATACCGCCCGGACCCCGGGGGAAAAAACGCGACGTCCTCCACGTGAAGCTCCCGGTCCTGCTGCGCGAAACACCTCGCCAGCGGACTATCCGAAAGGGCCGTTCGGACGTTTTTTCCGAAGATGTCGTCGTTCTCGCGACTGTACACCACAACGCCGTGTTTGTTTATCAGGATAAAATCCGAGTACAGACCCTCCGTAACCGCGAAGATCATTTCCGAGATATGCTCGCGCTCCAGCAGGTAATACTTCTTTCCGCCGCCGTCCATCCGAAGAAAATGAGTGAGCATTTTAACGATGTCGTGTTTCTGCACCACCTTTGCGCCGCTGCCGGCGTCCTTTGCGCAAAGGTGGAAAAAGGCCGCAAGCTTTCCGTCCAGTGGCGAGAGCTCCTGTTTCACCGGAGCTTCTTTTTTAACAGAACAGGAAGCATTCAGCGCCATAAATACCGCCATACATACTATCCCAAGTTTTTTCATTCCGATTCCCCCCGGTAAATGAATACAGGCACCATGAGCACAATCCACATGGATCTTCGCGACGCATTTAAAGCCGGCAATCGACTATTCACGGCACGACTCTGATATAATCGATAAAATAAAGCCACCGCTTCAACAGTATTTATGCCCATCAACGCCATTTTCAGTCATTCACCATTTTCGAGTCCGGCAGCCATGCTCCGGTGACAATTATTGTCTTGACAATAAACTATGGAAACTATAATAGTTTTTTTAGTTTCCATCAGAGTATACTGCTATCTTTCCCTGAAGGGTATCCAATTATGAGCGAATCCATCGTTAAACTGAAGATCATCGAAATATTCAAGCGCCTCTCGTCGGTTTTCGGCATCAGGGGAATCACTGTCGACATGATCGCCAGCGAGTGTGGCATATCAAAGAAAACGCTGTATAAATTCTTCAGGAGCAAGGACGAGCTCGTGGAGATCGTGTTCGACGCCATCCTCGACCAGATGCGGACGGAATTCAGAACCATCGAGCGGACCGAGTCCGACCCGCTCACCCGCCTGGATCGTTTTTTCGAAACGGCATACAGGCTTTTCGGCAGCATCTCCAGGCCGCTTCTCCGCGACGTCAGGCGGTATTACCCGATCATCAATGAGAGAATTCGTGAATTCGAGCGCGAACAGGTCGATCTGTTCACCGGCACCATCAGCAAAGGCATTCGCGCCGGCGTGTTTAAAAACATAGATCCCGCGATCGTGGTCGGGTTCCTGACCGGAGCGAGCAACGCCGTACTCAATCCGGACTTTATACTGCAGCACAATCTTACCGTCGAGGACAGCATCGTCGCATTCAAGAGCCTTTTTCTCTCGGGCCTCCTCGACCGGGCCAGGTGAGGACCACATGCTGGACAGATACATCAGGTTCATCATCAACCGCCCCGGCACCGTCGTGACGGTTATCATACTCATCACCGTCGCGCTCGGAACCGGACTGCCGAAACTTCGCTTCGACAACTCCCTCGATTCCATGATGCCCTCCATGGATCCGGAATACATTCTCAACGAGCGGGTCAAAAAAACATACGGCAATAACGGGAAATTCATCATAATGGATGTCGCCCCCGACGATCTCTGGAGCGACCCCCGCCTTCTCGAATTCGACAGCCTGATCGCCGACATCGAGGAGTACCGGATTTTCGACGAGGCACGCGAGTCGGAAAGACGCGAAAAATTCACTACAATATCCAACCGCATCCCGCCTGGGCGGGAGGAGCTTCTTGCGGCCTTTGATGATGATCCGGCCTACCGGCGGCTTCTCGCGCGAAAAATCGCCGTACTTTTCGGAGACGAGCGATCCCTCGACCGCTCACGGATATCGATTCTCGTCCGGGAGCTTGAAAAGTCCGCGGCCGTGCGCGCCGAACGCCTGGTCGATAGAATCATTTCACCGTACACCATGAAAGATATATCCGGCCGGGACGACACTCTTTCCGCGTTTGACCTCGTCGAGCGCGACGATGACGATCACCGAATGGTACCGACATCCGCCACTGGTGCTTCAGAGCTCCGTGAACGTCTGATGACCAACCCCGCGTTCGAAAAGGGAATTTTCTATCGCGACCCCGCCTCGGGCGAGATCACCGACTTCGGGGTCCTCGTCCGCCTGCTGGATGTACGCGATTATGACGGCATCACCGCCGAGATGCAGGAGATCACGGAGAGCTATCCGGATCTTCACATCACGACGCAGGGAATTCCTGTTCTGTACCGACAGATCAACCGTTACATGCAGCACGATCTGCGGCTCTTCATGCCGCTGGTGATGCTGGTAATGGTGCTCGTTTTCTATCTCAACTTTCGCTCTCTTTCCGGCGTAATACTGCCGTTCATCACGCTCATCCTTGCCGACGTCTGGGTGCTGGGACTCATGGGTCATCTTGGCAGCAAGCTCACCGTCATCGGCATCTCGCTTCCACCGCTTATGATCGCGGTCGGGAGTTCCTACTCCATTCACATACTCAACCGCTTCGCGCTTGATGCTGAACTCATACGCTCCCGCGGACCGCTCGAGGGAATCAGGACATCGCTCAATACCATTGCCGTCACGCTGATCCTGGCGAGCCTCACAACCATGATCGGCTTCGCCACACTGGTCACCAACCAGGTCTCCGCCATCCGCGAATGGGGTTTGTACTCGGCGATCGGCACCCTCTTCGCCGTGGTCATCGCTGCCTCGCTCATTCCGGCGCTCTGTATCTTCCTTCCCGGGGCGCTGCGGGGGCCGGGCCGTATCGGAGAATCCTCAAAGAAGGCCCCGATCGATTTCATCGTTGCCTTTATGGCGCGCCTTGCAACCGGGCACACGCGCGCGGTCATGATCGTACTGGCCGTGATTCTCGGCCTTTCGGCCCTCGGCATAAGTTTTCTTAAAACCGAAACATCCATCAGCGCGTATTTCCGCGACGATGACACGATCAACGTAAGCGCCCGGCTCATCGGCGAGCGCTTCGGCGGAAGCATGGGGCTCAACATCCTCCTGGACTCGGGAAGAACCGATGGCGTAAAGGACCCCCGGTTCCTTGAAACCGTCGAAGAGGTCCGCGACTGGCTGACCGCGGACAAGAATAAAGAATTCCAGATCGGACGAACCGATTCGTTCACCGACGTGATAAAGCGCATGCACATGGCCATGAACAACGACGAGCCCGCCGCCTACGCGATACCCGAATCCGAAACCGAGATAGCCGACTACCTGGAAATCTACTCCGGTGACGACCGGAATTCTGACGGCCGTGCCGACGACTTCGAGCCATACGTCGACCAGGATTTCCGCACCGTCAACCTTTTCGCCCGGATGTACGAGAAGGAGGGCGCGCCCCTTTCGACCTCCCGGCTCAACGAGATCATCGCGTCCATACGCGCCGGTCTTTCGCCCATGCTCGAGAAACGCGGATACCGCCTGGCCATATCCGGTGAACCCATCATAATAATCCGGCTGGCAAGACACGTCGTTGCGGGCCAGCTTATGAGTCTCTTCCTTTCACTTGCCGTGGTCGGCATCGTTGTATCACTGCTCTTCAAAAACTGGAAGGCGGGCCTCGTGTCGCTCGTTCCGATCGGGATCGCCGTCGTCATCAATTTCGGCCTCATGGGATGGGCGGGCATACGGCTCGACATCGCGACCGCCATCATCGCGTCGATCACCATCGGTATAGGCGTCGATAACACCATCCACTTTCTCAACACCTTCCGTTATCACAGGAGCGCCGGCAGGGATCTCGACGATACGATTCACACCACACTTTCGACCGCCGGGCGGGCGATCATCTATACGGCGCTTGCACTCATTCTCGGTTTCGCGGTGCTCGTCGTATCGAGCTTCAAGCCCATCGTCTTCTTCGCTTTGCTGGTCGGGGTCACGTTCATCGCGACCACGGTGGGTGCCCTGCTCGTTCTTCCGGCGGTCATCAGGGCAACGGGGGTCGATCTGGCGGAATCAACCTCCGGCTCGCGGTTCTGGAAATACTTTTATATCGGTAAAATATTCAACATCGAAGACCAGACTACATCTGGAGGAGGTTTACAATGAGATCGTTTGTTATCGCGCTGTCGGCCGCGTTCGCGCTCGCCGCTTCCCCGCTCTTCGCACTGGACGGCAGGCAGATCATGGAAAAAAGTGACGCGCTTGCGCAACCAAGGAGCGTTCGCGCCGCCGTGCTCATGCTCGTGGACAAGGGCGGCAGGGTCGACGAGAAGGAATTCGAGCTTGTCGGGAAAAAGTACGGCGATGATGAAAAGGTCCTGCTTTCTTTCAGCCGCCCGACCAGCATTCGGCTTCTGACACACGCCTACAAGGGCCGTGAGGATGACCAGTGGCTTGGTCTCTCCTCGGGCAAGGTGAAGCGTATCGCGCTCGCCGATTCGGACAAACCGTTCGTCAATTCACATTTTTACTATGAGGACCTGAAGTCTCGCGACATCGACGATTACCGCTACACCCTCCTCGGCGACGCAAAAGCCGGCGGGGTGGACTGCTATAAGGTGGAGGCGAGCGCCTCGTCGAAAAAGCTCGTGTACGATAAGGCGGTCTTCTATGTGGACAAGGCCAGCTTTTTCGTAATGCGGATCGACATCTACATGAAAGGCGAGCTTCACAAATATTTGGAAAACCACGATATCAGGAACGTTAACGGAATCCTCACGCCGTTTCGCGCCGTCATGCACACCGCTGACGGCAGGGGGAAGACGGAGCTCAAAATAAAATCGGTGAATTACAACCTTCCGATTGCCGATTCGCAGTTTTCCAAGGAAGCACTCCGGTAGGCCCGCTTTCCGGCGGTGGAAGCGCTGATCATTCCGCCGCCGGAAGTCGTTTAAAACAGGATTTTCTCTATACCCTTTTTCTTCACAGTCTGTAAAAACCTTTTCTCCCAATCCTTACCGAGGAATCGCTCCGCCGCGTAAACGGCCAGTGATCGGCCGGTCACCGTAACCTGGTCGTTGATCTTGCAGAGGCCCTGCACGCAACTGGGACAGGTGGTGAGGACGCTAACCCTGCTTCGCCGGCTAAGGCCGAGCAGGTTCAGCTTCTTTCGCTCCCTGAGCGTGTTCGAAATCTCGGGAGTCGAAAGTGCCAGGGTTCCACCCTCGCCGCAGCAGTTGGGAATGTTAACGGGGCTGATGCCGAAAAGCTTTTCGAAGGTCTTCGCGTAGCCCAGGTGCCGAAGGGGCGTGTGGCATGGCTCGTGGTACAAAACGGGATGCCGCGGCGCGGACGCCTTGCCGTAAAAGCCCTCGCGCGCGATGAACTCGTTGATGTCCATGAGGGTGGCGCCGTTGAAGATGTTCTCGATCTCATATTTCTCGAGCATCTCGAAGCAGGTGCCGCATGAAACGATGATATGCTCGATATCCATGTAACCGGTCGTATCGGCTATCCGGTGGAACAGCACCCTGTTTTCATAACTGCGCATGTCCGCCTGCTCGATCATGCCGTTGGCGAGCATCGGGTAACCGCAGCAGATGAACTCGGGCGGGATTACCACGCGGATCCCCGCGTTATAGAGCAGGGCGATCACCGCTATGCTGATTTCCGGAAACATCCGTTCGGAACCGCAACCCGGGAAATACACCACGCTTTTCTTGACCGGCATGTCGGGATTTTCAAACGAGTAGAAGCTGTTCGTTCCCTTGAGATGCAGACGTTCACGGAGCGACTTCTGTCCCGTGCGGGGGAAACGTCCCGCGAGGAAACCGGCGATTCGCGGGATGAGCGCCCTGGTTATCTTCGAGACCGGCCGGTTCAGGTAGTATCCGATCCGCTGAGCTCCATAGCCCAGCCTGAAGATGAGGACACGCATGATCTTGTTGATGTAATAGCCGCGCCTTCGCAGGAAGAATATGGTGAACTGGGTCGCGGCCTTGAACTGCGATTTCTTCCGCTGCACCATGAGCTCGCGAATATCGAGAGTGATGTTGCCGAAATCGATCTTTACCGGGCACGGCACCTGGCAGCGATGGCACATGGTGCAGTGGTCCGATATCTCGCGCAGTTTCTCGAAATTTCGAAACGAGAGCGAGGTGGAGGTCTGTGCGTCATAGAGCACGGCCTCCATAATGAGCCCCACGCCGAGAATCTTGTTGCGCGGATTGTAGAACATGGTGCCGCCGGGATAGTGGGTGTTGCACACGGACTTGCACTTGCCGCAGCGAACGCAGGGCGCGATCGAGGTGGACAGCGTTTCCAGATCAGTCGCCTTGAGAATAAAGGCCTCGAGCTCGAGCAGGTTGAACGACGGCGTATAGATCCTGCTTTGCGGAAAGTCCGCGCTGAGCTTGCCGGGATTGAACAGGTCGTCGGGATCGCTTTCGAGCTTGTACCGGCGGTACCCCTCCAGCACCTCGTTATCGATGAAACGGAGCTTGGTAAGGCCGATGCCGTGCTCGCCGGAGATGACCCCCCCCATCCGCACCGTCTCGCGCATGATGGCGCCCGCCGTTTCGTCGGCCTCGCGCATCATCATGTAATCGTTTGAATGAACCGGAATGTTGACGTGCACGTTGCCGTCACCGGCGTGCATGTGGGTCGCGATGATGATCTTTCGTTTCCGCTCGTTCTGGACCACCGTGCTGAACCTGTCGAGCAGTTCCTCGTAGCCGTGGAAGGTTATTGCGAAGTGCGTTACGACATCGTCGTCGAACTGGATGGTGATGGCACCGTCCTGTATAAGCTTGAATACGGTTTCTCCCTTACCGTCTCCCTGCTCCGCGCCGGCCGGCCGGTCGAAGTTTTCGACATAGGAGCGGTACAGCTCCCGCACCTTTTTCAGGCTTTCCATATAAGCGTCGATGCGCGCCGCGCTGAAATCCGCTCCCTGCGCCGACTTGGCCTCGGACAGGAAGCGTTCGACATGGTCGATGATACGGATGTCGTTCTCCAGCTCCTTCTGCAAATTAAGCTTTTCGATATAATCGGCGAACAGCGGCAGCTTCACAAGTGGAATGACCACGTCCTCGTTGAGCTTGAAGGCGTTGGTGTGTCGCGCGATCGCGCCCAGGTTTTTGCGGTCCTGCCAGAAGAGCTCGCGCTCCTTTTCGTCGGCGGCGGTTATTCCCTCGGTGTTGTAGGGCTCGACGAGCCGTATAACGCGCTCGCAGGCGCTCTGCAAGAGCTCCTCGTTGTTGCTCTCGATATCGACCAGCAACACCGCCTTCGGAATGGCCGTCCGGTTCGACTTGTTCCGGTAATTGATGGCGAGGACATATTTTTCGTCGAAATGCTCGAGCGCGGTCAGGAAAACCACCGCATCGTTTTCGAAGGTGTTCATGATGTCGACGATCGCCTTCGACGCGTTGATGAGGTTGTTTCCGAAAAACTCGAGGCAGATGGTCTTGCAATACGCGAACGGATGATACAGCACGAAGCGCGCGGTGGTGATGATTCCATCACCGCCTTCCTTCTGCACCCCGGGAAGTCCTTTTAGCGCTTTGTTGGTGATGTCCTTGCCGAGCCCCTGCTTGCGGATTTCGGTACCCTGAAGCGTTATGGAGGTCACCGGGACGCTTTTCGTCCCATCCACGCGGCATACGTCGAACACCACCGTATCGCCGGGCAGGATCTTCCGGTAGGGATGATCGCGGCGCTTCACCTCGAGTACGCGCCCCTGGGCATCCACGATGGTATATGAATACAGGTTGTCGATCGCGGTGCCCCACATCACGCACTTCTTGCCACCCGCGTTCTCTGCGATATTTCCGCCGATCGTCGATGCCCAGGCCGAGGTGGGATCGGTAGCGAAGATGTAGCCGCTGTGCTCACAGAAGGTGATGACATCCTCGGTGACGGCGCCCGCCTCGACACCGACCACGGGGATATCCCTCCCGTCCACCCGCTCCATTTCGATGCGCGATACCCGGTTTAGTTTTTCGGTGTTGATGACCATGGTGTTGCGACGCACGGGAACGGCGCCGCCGGTGAGGCCCGTACCGCCACCGCGCGGAATGATGCTCAGGCCCAGCTTTCTGGCCGCGCGGATGAGGGCCGGTATCTCCTCCACCGCGTCGGGGTAGACCACCACTGCGGGATACTCGACCCTCCAGTCGGTGGCGTCAGTGGCGTGGGCCACCTTGTGAAAGGCCGTAAACTGTATGTTCCCGCGGGCGGTACAGGATTTCAGAACATGAAAAATCTTCCTTCTCAGGCGTTTCTCGGCTGCGAAGCCGGCGAAAAAGTCCTTATCGAGTTCCCTCGTCTTCTCGACGAGCTTCATAACCAGCGGATTGTCGTTGGAGGCCTTGACGATGGTATCGAGCCGCACCTCGTGAAGACGCTTCAGTCGACGCTGCTTCTTCGGATCTTCCAGGTAATCGTTGAATATATAGGGATTACGGTCGATTATGAAAAGATCGCCGTATATCTCGAAGAGGAGTTTGGCGCTCCTGCCGGTGACGCGCTGCGCACGCAGCGTATCGATCAGGTCAGCCGTCTCGTCGTCGAAATACCTGAGTATTATCTCACGGTCCGAGAAGGAGGTATAGTTGTAGGGTATCTCCCTGTATTTGAAGTCCTTTTTCATCATGTGCCCGCACTTCCCCGTCAGTATACCCATTAGAGTCTGCCATGCCGGACCGGATACACCCGTACGATAGGGTTTTATTGGAACTATAAAACGTATCGTCAAGATAATTAATGGCCAGGCCGCAAAACTTGAAAATACCGCCTTTTGTGCCGTCCCCGGGGGCCCGGAAAAGGTATATAGCCTTCCCGGATATAGCGAAATTAATTAAAAAACTATTGACAATTATAGCACACTGAACTATGTTCATTATATGAATAGAATTCATATAATTAACCATCCGAACCGCGTCCGTACACAGGACTGGACAGCAACGACAGGGCCCGGATGGCGTAATTATACCGCTGAAAACATCGTAAACCGAGGAGGTACTGTATGCCACGCATGACACCGTCTGAGGCGCTTGTTGAAACACTGGTTGCCGAGGGAATACGCGACGTATTCGGCATAGTGGGAAGCGCATTCATGGACGCACTCGATCTTTTCCCCGCCGCGGGGATTCGTTTTATTCCGGTGGCCCACGAGCAGGCGGCAGCGCACGCCGCCGACGGCTACGCCCGCGTAACCGGCAGGCCGCAGGCCTGCATCGCGCAGAACGGTCCAGGCGCCGCCAACTTCGTTTCGGCAATAACCGCCGCTTTCTGGGCGCATTCACCCGTCGTCGCCATCACTCCTGAAACCGGCAGCATGGGTATCGGCACCGGCGGCTTCCAGGAACTCGACCAGATGCCCTGGTTCGAGAAATCGACCAAATACCAGGTACGTGTCAACCGGCCGGAGCGAATGGCCGAGCTCGCACGCCGCTGCTTCTACATGGCGAAACTCCTGAACGGTCCCACGCAGCTTAACATCCCCCGCGACTTTTTCTACGGGGATCTCGACTGTGAGATCTACAAGTCCGGCGACGTGTGTTACGGCCCCGGCCCCGAAGAGCAGGTGAAGCAGGCCGCCGAGATGCTTTCAAAGGCCAAATTTCCGGTTATTCTCGCCGGCGGCGGCGTATCCCAGTCCAACGCGCACGACGAGGCCAAGGCACTCGCCGAATACCTCACCGCGCCCGTGGTCAACACCTATCTGCATAACGACAGCTTCCCGGCCGACCACCAGCTCGCCGTCGGACCGATCGGCTACTGTGGCTCCAAGGCCGCGATGCGGCTCATCGCGAAAGCGGACGTTGTGCTCGCGATCGGCACCCGCCTCGGACCTTTCGGTACGCTGCCTCAGTACGATATCGACTACTGGCCGAAAAACGCCAAGATCATCCAGGTGGATGTCGACGCCAGCCAGCTCGGTCTTTCAAAGAAGGTCGATATCGGTATAATGGCCGATGCGAAGGAATTCGCCCAGCAGCTCATCCTGCGTCTGCGCGCCATCGACGCCAAGCGGGCCAAAGACGCAAAACGCATCGAAGACATCGAGAAGGAAAAGAAAATATGGAAGGATGAACTGGACGGCTGGTCGTCCTCGACCAACAAGCTCATGCATCCGCGCCGCTTCATAAAAGAACTCACCGATGCGATGCCCAGGGGCTCGATCGTCGCGACCGACATCGGAAACAACTCGTCGATCTGTAACAGCTACCTGCGGTTCGCCGGGGCGCGCCAGCACATCTCGGCGCTGAGCTGGGGTAACTGCGGATTCGCCTACGGCGCCGAGA
>CAZVEG010000003.1:0-6093 GCA_964625625.1 uncultured Leptospirales bacterium
GCTTAAACCAGAAGTAGAACCCCGTATGCCTTCCGTATCCCCCGCGGAGAAGAAGGATGTCGTCAAGAGCGTGGACAACGAGATCGTCATCAATGAAGACGACGACATAGATATCGATTATTACTCCCTGGAAGAGCTTGAAGGGAACTCCGCCGGCATGATGGACATGCCGTCAGCGGATTTTTCATCTGAAGTCGAGGTGCCAGGAAGCAAAAAGCCGCAGCTCGATGAATTCATGCTGGAACCCGACCTACAACCGGAAGAAGAGGCGGTGGTCCATGTCGAGAAGGATACCCTTACTTTCGAGATCCCGGATGATGTGAGGGAGAAAACCACGGAAGAACTTGAGCTCGGCGAGTGGGAAGCTATAGATCTCACCGAGGCTGAAAAAATCGCGAACGAGGACATTCTTTTTCTCCGCGAGGATGATCTTATCGAGGAGCTCGAAGAATTTGATCTTGTCCCTGTCGCCGCAGAACCCGCGAAGAAGAAAAGGGCCGCCAAAGCCGCAGAACCACCGGCGACCGGTCCCGGCAAGAAGACGGCGAGTGCCGGGAAAGTTTCGAAGGAACACCGGCACGATGAACCGGAGCGAACCGGAACCGGGGTGTCGGTTCCGGAGGAGGCCGCTCTTCCCGCGCCAGATAAGAAAGCGGCCGCCGAACCCCCGGAATCTATCCCTGAGATTGAGGTTGGCGAAATAGTACTGGAGCCGGAGATGGAGGGGGAAAAAACCGACGCGGACATGGAGGAGCTGCCGTCGCCTGCGCTCTCCGGGGCCGTCGATGCCGGGGGAATGCCGGTCGCCGGGGCTTCGAGCGGGGACGGTGAAACAACCGCGCTCGCCGCGGAAACCGAAAGAGGAATCCACGCCATTGATATCGACGAGGAAGGCGAGATCGTCACGGTCAGGCTCGAGGAGCCTGACCGTCCGGTGAAGATCAGCCCGCCTCTGTCCGGGAAAAGTTTGACGGATCATACGACGGTCATGGAGCCGCCGCCGGCATCCCCGGCCCGTGTCTCCGCAACCATAATGAGGGAAAGCATTCCGGAAGAACTGTTACGCGTTGAATCCCCCGGGGAAGGGGCGGTATTCATCGATGATGACCTGGTCGATAAAAAACTGGTTGAAAAAACATCGATCTTCGAAGTCAGCGATCTTGAGAGAATAACCTCGGAGATCGTTGAGATAATCGAAGGGGAGGCCAAACTGCTCGTCGAGGCCGACGTGGCAGACGACCGGGACAGGATCGCCAGTGTGATGAAAGGGCAGACTCCCGCGTTCGAGGATCTCCTTATAGACATAGAGGGCGAGTACTCCTTCAAGGACGACGAGATGGACGTAATCGATAACGCCTTTGCGGCGGAAGACTACGGCAGGTATATAGGGGTGATAGATGAATTCTCCGAAGCCGGTGCCGAAAGGTCGATCTCATCCGCGGTCGAGCTCCTGGGCCTTGATGTCGGTGAACTCGGATCCATCGACCAGATCAGCTTTCTGAAGGAATATGAGAAGATCGATATCGATGGAATACTGGCATCGGTTCAGGCCGGGATGGACCAGCCCGCGGCAGACCTCGATATCCTGAAAAGATGCACGTATATCGTTTCGACGAAGGGCAGCATTCTCGAGGAGGAAAAGAAAAGCATCGAGGAGGATGTTTACGCCGGAAGCGCGCTCGTGCTGGAAGAGTCGGTGGATGAGCTTCAGAATCGGCTCGCCAGTATACGGGGCGGACGCTGCATATCGCCGGAAGAAGGCATTCCGGACATAAGCAACAGCGTGATAATCATCGAGAACGGCAGGGACATCGAGCGTTTCGTTGAGTCGATGCCCGAAGACAAGAGGGACGGTATGCGTAAATTGTTGAGGTACCTCGACGGCCTGTTCGAAAAACTGCCCGAGGATGTCATCAGGAAATTCGCGAAGTCCGAATATTTCGACCTTTATTCGAAGGTCATGAACGATCTCGGTGTATGACATGGGACTCCTTGAAAAAGCGCTCCAGTATAAAAAGGAAATAAACAGCAAGGGGCAGGACACCCTTATCGATCGTATACAGGGTCCGGCGGAAACCGATTTTATTGTCGACGAGCCCGAAATGGTCAAGGATTCGGGCGCGGACCCGGCCTCAATGCATTCGGAGGCCGAAGTGCTCGAGCTGAAGGATGACGATCTCTTCGAGTTACCTTCGGATGGCATGGAGCGGGATTCGAGAGGCGCTTCCCTTCCGGAAGAAGATCATGCGAAACCGGTGATCGATGAAGTTGGCGATGAATTCAGCATTGACGAGGGCCGGGAGAAAGCGGTTTTCCCCGAATCGGGATCTCCGGAGGGTATCCCCCCCGATCCACTCGGCATTGAAGATCTTCCGCCACCGCTTAAAAGTGACGTCGATGGTGACACACCCCGGGCGGCCGTGGAATCAACCCGCCCGGTCGAGATTAAAACCGAAAGCCCGCACCCGCTGGATTCCGGGGGTTATGAAGAAGAGCCCTTCGTGAATTATGAGGACGATATACATCCCTCCGGCGCCGCAGATGCTTCACCCCGGCCCGTGAAGAACGTACTTGAGGAAATCGCTGACAGGATAGACAGGGCCCCGCGCCAGGACAAGCGTTTTCACGATTTCATGGTGTTGTACGAAATCGGCAAGGAGATAGTCAAGGCGGAGACGCGCTCGGAGCTGTATGATGTCGTTCTCTTCTCAATAATGGGGCAGATTGGCGTCTCCTCCTCGTCCATCTTGATTCCCGATCCGGGAGATCCCAGGCGGTGGGTCATCGCGGATTCTCGGGGTATCTCAATCAAAAACCCTACGATGCTGTTCGACAGCTCGGCGGGAATTCTCGGTAATGTATTCAAGAGGCGTGAAATAATCGACCTCGATAATTATAAAAGCTCGGCCGACTTCGCGGATGAGTATTTTAAATTCGTTTCGATCGATGCGAGGCTTTTATCGCCCCTGTCGTATGATCAGAAAATTTTTGGAGCGGTCGCCCTGGGTGAAAAGATCACGATCGGTGATTATACGGATGCCGAGAAGGATTTCATCCTTTCAATCAGCGAAATATCCGCGGTGGCGCTCGGAAGAATAAACGCGATCGAGTCGAACAGGAACGAGGCCGAACGATACAGGTCGGAAATCGCACTCCTGGCCAGGATCGACGCACTGCAGTCGGAAATGCTCGCCAGGGCGGATATGAAGTCGACCGCGGATGCGGCACGGGCGGCGATGGCGGAAGCGGGTGTTGAAAGCTTTGCCGTGTTTTTAAAAGACGAAAAGGACAAGGCGTATATGCCCGTCATTGTCGATTCGACCGACTCGCTGGGGCTTTCCGCAAGCTCGTTCGGGATTCCATTTGATCACCCTCTGCCGACAAGGTTGCGCGAGGGGAAAAGGGCGTTGCGGATAGAGGATGTTTCTCCTTTCGATTCGACCCAGTCGGCCTTTGCCGAGGCGCAGCTGCGCCGTATGAATGTGTTGTATCTGGATCCGTACGGTGTCGGTTCCGACCTGAAGGGCTTTACGGCCGTCTTCCGTCTGACGGACCTGGCCGATGCCGAAGGCGTCGGGAATTTCCTGGAGAGGTTTTCGCGGGTAATCATATCGGGAATCCTCGAGATAAGAGAAGCTGACATCGCGGCGAGCAGGTTCGTGGATGCCGTTGAACCTTCCCTTCGGCGTATAAACTCGGTGTTCGAACACGCTAAAAGGGTTGGCATACCGCTCACCCTTGTCCATTTCTCCATAAAAAACCTGAAGAGATACTACAGCCTGTATGGCGCGGCAGAAGCCGCGGAACTGCTTTCCCGCTGTGAACGGGTGATCGCGGCACGACTTTCGGATTCTGATTTCGCGGTGCGTTTCGACAGGAACAAGTTCATCCTGGTCTTGCCCGGCAAGAACAAAAAATTCGCGATTCCACTCGCGAACAGTGTGCGCAATGAAATTACCCAGTCGATTAAGAAGAAAGAGATGCAGCTTATGCTGGTGTATCTGACGGCTGAATATCCGGAAGACGGTGGTGAGCTTTACGGCCTTCTTGACAGTATTGAATCCGCCTGATTCCCGGGTATCGACGGCGTATCCTACCTGAAAAGAATACCGGGGTTAACCGCCGTCCCGCCTTTACGCACCTCGAAATGCAGATGGGGGCCCGTTGTCCTGCCGGTGTTCCCGGAAAGCGCGATTGGCTCCCGCATGTTGACCGTAGAACCGTTCTTCACGAGTATTCTGCTCAGATGTCCATAGTAGGTGTAATAATCGTGTGCGTGCTGCAGTATTACCAGCAGCCCGTATCCTCCCCTGTAGCCCGTATAAACGACCTTGCCGTCACGTGCGGCGTGGACCCGTGAGCCGCCGGGGCAGCCGATATCGATACCCCTGTGGAATTGCATGGTATCGCTGAAAGGGTCTTTGCGCGAGCCGAAACCGGAGGTCGTTGTCCCGATGCGCAGCGGATGGGTGAAGCCGGTTCCCAGGAACATGGATCGCTCGATGCCGGATACGGAAGCGCAGGGAATGAAGATGTGGCGTCCACGATTACTCATGCCGCTGTTAACTTTTCCGATGTATTTTTCATTTATCTGGAATGTCGCGGCCGCGGAAGCGACGTTTTCGTCATCCTTCAGCCTGTAAATTATGCCCCGCATATTGGGAATGTAAATCTCTTTGCCGGCTTCAACCTGTCCCGGAGATGAAAAGGAGTTAACCGTCATAAGCGTGTCGATGTTCTGGGAAGTTCGTGCGAGAATTGTCCAGAACGTGTCACCCTTCTTCACCCTGTAGCGATAAAAATTGAGATTGGGTAGCGATTCCGGATCCCGGCCGCTCTTGACAATATAGATTGATTGCCTGATTTCATCACGCAGGGTCCTGATCGCTTCGTTGCCGAAATCGATTGAATCAATGGTCATGATTCTCGGGGACGCCATCGCGCCACCGCATATCCAGATCATTGTGGAGATGAGTGTGAGCACCAGCATGCTTTTCTTAATTGAATATTGATTCATGATTAACAATGATTTCCGTTTTTAAAAGCTCCCCACTTGATTATCGGCGGAATACGGGTATTTCGAGAGCGAAATCTCATACGACATAACGGGGAAACCGGAGGCTTCATCGTGCCGGTGTGTGGGAAGCGCTGGTTCACTCTTAACCGGAAGACAAAATATTGTTGTTGAACAATGAAAATACGGATGCTATAAGCTGGCAGGTGCGTAGAACCGCTGCCCGAAAAACGTGTCCGGGGAAAATATGGATGAAAAGAAAGAAAAGGCGGTAAAGATAGTCAAATCCATCAAGCTCCTCGAGGGTGTGCAGAAAAGCACCTCCGACCCGAAGCAACGCTCCAGGGTGAAGAAAGATCTTGAACGTCTGCGGGACTCCCTGCAGGAGATGTATCCATCGGCCGTCATAAAAGAGCTCGAGGATGCCATCTATTCCGAAACGATGGTCCCCCATCGAAGCCCGGCTGATACGGATGCGGAGGCTCACATCGCACTGCGTGAGGTCGAGTTAGAGCAGGTGTCGCCGTATCCGAGCGACGAGGAGATAAACAGGGCCGCAAGCATCATGAAACACTTCAGTGAGAGGGTGTGGGGAGTCATTTCGGATCAGCATACGAAGCTCGATTTTTCGAATTCAGGCACGCGTGACGCCCTGTATCGAAAGCTGGAGCAGTGCGGTAGATCTCTCGAATTGTTCACCCAGACGATCTCGGATATCGGGAGGTCCCGCTCCCCTGATTACAGCAGTCAGCTCCAGATGATGCGCATCAAACAGGGACGGGTATTCCTGTTCGATCTCCACGAATTTTTCAAGGAGGCGAGGGGATTCGTCGCCGAGCTTCTGTCGGATGCCGAATTCGGAGGGACCATGGTCCTGAATCACGAGGAGATAGTCTCATACGCGGAATATGAGAGCCACCATACCTTTGCCGGATACAGTGTCGTAGAGGCTTTGAAAAGATTGAGGCTTTTCCTCGATGAGGCCCTTGAGGTCATCAATCTGCCCGAAATCAAGAAGCTTGAAAAGCCCCGCTGAACAAAAACGACAGGCCGCTATAAATGCTGTTGACAATTTTCCG
>CAZVEG010000003.1:6193-64297 GCA_964625625.1 uncultured Leptospirales bacterium
GGGAAAACGATTTTTGGGAAAATCTGCGGCGCTTCTGAAATCTGAACGACAGGAAAGGGAATGCAATGGCGTTAACAAAGATCGGCGGTGATATCGCGAATAACCTCATCGGGGAAAATTCCTATTTTACCGGAAGATTCCTGATCAATGGATCGCTGAGGGTTGACGGGAGGTTCGAGGGCAAGTATTTGCAGGCCGATCAGCTGTACATCGGGCCGACCGGAAAGGTAAAGACAAACATCAACGCGGTGTCCGTAATCGTCGAAGGGCTCATCATCGGCAATATCAACGCCTCGAACCGGGTGCTTCTCATGCCTACGGCTAAAATTTACGGCGATATCAAAACACCCGAGCTCATCATCCAGAACGGTGTTATACTCGAGGGGCGGTGCAACATCTCGAACGATCTGAAATCCTCGGCAAAGGACCTCATAGAGACGGAATACGAGAAGAATAAAATAATCCCCGAGGAGTTTCTTGGCAAAGACTGACATTCGCCTGGGGATAACCCTGGGCGATCCCGCAGGAATAGGTCCCGAAGTTATGATCGGGGCCGCCAATCGACTGGAAAATCCGTCAGTAATCCCAATACTTATCGGTCGTGTGTCCGTGGTGGAACGCCTGTGCGGCGATCTGGCGGCAGGCTACGAGCCCGTTGATGCCGAACGCTGCTCGCCGGCGAATTTCCGGACGGGTGGTAGATATATCGCCGCGGTATCCGGAAGCTGGGAATATCCCGTCCCGGGGAAGGGAACGGCCGGCACCGGCAGCGAATCCAGGGCGTATATCGATGCCGGGATAGATTTGTGGAGGCGGGGGGCGATCGATGCGCTGGTTACGGGACCTGTCAGCAAGGGCTTCATCGAGAAAACCGGTTGCAGCTTTACCGGTCATACCGAATACATCGCCTCCTCCATCGGTGAACCATTCCCGCGGATGTTGATGTTCTCTCGCAATTACCGGGTTCTGCTCGTAACCACCCATATGCCCCTGGCCGCGGTGACCGGAGCGATTACCGCCGATGCTATAGTCGGTACCATCCGTGCGGGAAGGGAGGCGATTGCTTCGATTGATGAGCGTGAGCCGCGGATTGCGGTTGCAGGGCTGGACCCTCACTGTGGAGATGACGGGGCCATAGGCGAATTCGATCGTGAGGTGACCGCCGAGGCGGTGAGGATCGCCCGTTCCGGGGGGATCGACGTCGAAGGGCCGATGGCCGCGGATACGGTGTTTCTCCCCGACAGGTGGAGGAGGTACGATCTGGTCATTGCGCAGTATCATGATCAGGGGCTGATTCCATTCAAAATGCTCGCGTTCGATACGGGAGTCAACATCACCATCGGCCTTTCGATAACGCGCACATCACCGGACCATGGGACCGCGTACGACATCGCCGGCAGGCGTATCGCTTCCGACGGCAGCGCCCTAGAGGCGATGAAGGTGGCCTGCAGGCTTGCCGCGCGGAAACGCCGTTAAGGTTTTGTCGCGGCGCCTGTCCCGAGCCCGGCGGCGGAGAGTCCGATGGCGATTTCGCGGGCCGCATTGCTAAACAGCTGCTCTTCCCCTTCTCCGGAGGCCTTGACGAACAGGACCCGTGTCGTCCTTCCTGGTTTCTTTATTCGAACAAGTACGGAGATGTCCATGTTTTCACCGGTGTTTTTTACCGGTGCGTTTTCATCGCCGCTGTACAGAAACAGCTCCCTGCCGCGCGAATGACCGTATATGCAAAGCTCGATGGATACGCCGCGGTCGGTGTGCATGTTGCCAAGATACGGTGCAAGCCTCCTTTCAAGAATGGTTTTATCGATATTGATTTCCGGCATGACGGTTATGATGAGCGCCGGAACGGCCTGATCGCCGCGAACGGTCGTATTCAGGCAGGCGGAGAGCATGGCCATGGCGGCCAGACCGAGAGCCGCCAGCGACAGGCCGCTCCCGGTGGTGGACAAAAAATGACGCCGTGGCCCGGCTTTCTGCCGGTTGCAGAACTTGTGCATGGCTTTCTCTTTCGGAATTCTTCCCGGGTTGTCCATCCGGTAGATATTTATGGCTTAACTGTGGTATGCTATCGACCGATAGTGGATATTGTAAAGTTATTTAGAAAGAAACGGCTGCCCGGCAATGGAAAAAGCGCTCCTCGTTAAATCGATTTTCTTTTTTATCGCCCTCTGGGGCCTGACAACGATATTCCTCTGGTTCCGGCCGCGCATTGAATTCTTCTGGAAAATCGTGGCGACGCTGATTCTCGGGTTCTATATCTGGTTTTTCTGGAAGGAGATCTCCGGAGGATACGCCGCTTTCACGGCCGACTGGTATCCGATGACGGTCGATTTTCTGAAAGAGCTGGTGGCGCTCGCCTTCGTTAATCTGTTTTTCTTCTGGCCCCTCGCGTTGCTGATAGTTTTCTACAAGGCGGACGAGATGGGAGCCGAACGCCTGTTGAAGCTGATGTGCCTGGTCACGCTTGTGCTGTGGGTGATCTTTGTTTCCTATGTCTATTATGACAAGGGTATCGACAAATTTCTCTATGAGAACCTGAGAGAGATGATACCTGATGCACGCTAGACCCGCGGCGATCGTTGCCGTTCTCATCGTACTTGCGATAGTCCTCCCCCTTAACGCCCGGCCCAACTCGACGATGCTGTACAAATCAGCGGAGCGGATTGCGCTGGATGGTGACATCGACAGGGCCATGGCGGCATTCAGAAAGACCCTGGAGGTAAATCCCCACTACGCACTCGCTCATTACGGTCTGGGCAAAGCCTGTCTTTATCGGGAAGGTATGCTCAGGGAAGCGGTCTTTCACCTGGAGAAGGCGGTCGATTTCGATAAAGGACTGGCGCGGGGATACTTTTATCTGGGCATCGGTTATATGCTTTCAAAACAATACGGCCGTTCGCTCAACGCTTTCCGCACGGCATATGAACTGGACAGGGGGCTCGTGGAGGCCCTGTTCAACATGGCCGTCGTGTATGATCTGACCGGGCAGAACAACAACGCGTATAAATCCTACGACCGCTACCTGCTGGAAAAAAACAAAAGAGATTCTGATATTCTTTTTTAACAGGGGAATGAAACCGGGCGGACGATTGTCCGCCCGGTTCGATGCGGCGCGACTTATTTCTCTGTTACCGTTTCGATAATGGACTGCGGCGGTATTATGTCGACGAATACTGAAAGTATGGTACTGTTCGACATGTTGCCCATCTTGTCAACCGCCTTGGCTTCGATCAGATGGTCGCCGTTGGTGGTGAAAGCGATCGGCTCCTTGTAGGCCATAAAATCACCCTTGCCATCGACGCGAACAAGTATGGATGCCACGCCGGATTCGCCGTCCTCTGCGGTGACAGCGTACTTGTAGTCGACCGAGGCGATGGCCTTGGAGTCCTTGGTGACAAGCTCCTTGTCGGGCGCAACGCTTACCTTCGGCGCTATATTGTCGATGAAGAGTTTGACCGAGGTTTCACGGAGCTCGATTTCCTTGCCGTCGGCGTCATTGATAACCTTCAGCGAAAACATCTCCGAAAGGTTGGAGACACGGTCTATGGATTTGGTTTTCAACTCGATCTCGCCGTCGTTAATGATATTGAACGGGGCGACATAGTCTGAATAATCCCTGCCGTTTATGGTGTACTGGGTGGACTCGATACCGGAGAGGGCGTCCTTCGCCACTACCGTGAAGTTGACGGTCTTCGTGCTGTAGAGTTTTTCGCCGATCTTCATCACGGGCTTCCCGGCAATTACCATGATATCGGGAGCGGTGTTGTCTATGGTGATTCGGAAGGTCTTTTCATCTTCCTTGTTGCCGAGTTTGTCCGTTCCGAAGAAGGTGATGATGTGCTTGCCTTCGGCGTCGATCGCAAAAGGATTCTGGTAAAGCGCCAGAGCCGCATCGTCAATGCGGTATTCGATCTTGTCGGTCATCACGTTGTCTTTGGTGGTGAGCTTGAAAAGGACTTTCGAGTTGGCGTACGTTGTGACGCCGTCGAAGTACGTCTTCGCCTGAAGTGCGCTGATGGCGGTTGGCTGCGCGGCGTCTTTTGCCACAACCTCGTCGCCGGCCATGTCTTCGGTCTTTTTCTCTTCGGTCGCCGCGGGCTGGTCCTGTGAGAAGGACAGCGATGATACGAAGAGGGCGAAACTCAGGCAGAGAATCAATATGGTAAACCTTTTTAGCATAACGACCTCCGTTTTTATTAATACTCGTTTATTAGATGCATGAAAGTACAGAGCGTTAAGGCTGCGTACTTGTCGATTAGTGCACGGTGATTGATTGCCCTTCCGGAACCCGGCGACTCTGCCGGGCAGCGCATTGCCGGTCCGATTGTTGATCGCCGCAGATTGAGCACCACAGACTAATCAGGCCGCATCTTAGCCGTTATTTTTTCTGCTGTCAATCGATATTTACGGCAATTTCGCGTAAATTTGAAGACCCCTGTACCAGGTGCCGGGAGTCTGCGCGTACTGACTATGGTCGGCGGTTTCGATCGGCGGCGTGGCTCATGTTTGGGGACGAATCCTGCCGAAGTTGAAGTAAAGGCTGAATGCGGAAACAATGATCGTATGGTTAATGACGCCGGTTTCGATCAATTCCGGTATCTGATCCCTCTCGTACAGCTCGACGTCGATGTCTTCCGCCGGGTCGAGGCTTTGGTCGCCGGTTATTCTGCAACCGGTGGCAAGGTAGAAATATATGTAATTATTGAGGATGGCAGGATTGGCGGACAGTCGCTTGAGCAGAACGATGTCGGTTGCGGTGTAGCCGGTTTCCTCCCGGAGTTCGCGGATTGCGGCGTCCATGGGATCTTCTCCGGTATTGATCAGACCGGCGGGCGTTTCCAGGGTGCACTCGTCGGTGCCGAGACGATGCTGGCGGACCATTATAAACCTATCGTCATGGGTCAGGGCCACAACGTTTATCCAGTCGGGAGTGTTCAGAAGGAAAAATGGATGTTCGATATTTTTCACCGGATGCCGGCATTGCAGTTTTTGTATCGAGAAAACGCCCGTTGAAATAACATCCGAACGATCGAGTATTTCCCATTTTTTCATCGAACCTCCGTGGCGTTGCCCGGCCCTGCGGATGACGCGTGCGCGCGCATGGCAACGGCCGTCATCCGGCGACGAGGCGATAGACGCCAAAATACAGGATTATCACCGCGAGAATAAGCGGTGATATATATTTGATAGTTACGGCCCACAGCCTTTCGATAAAAATGCTCTTTGTGTCCACATCGAGTTCGTGCATGGTCTTATCCAGGCCGTATTTCCATCCGAGGGAAAGCGCTATGAAAAGCCCACCGATCGGCAGCATGTAGAAGGTGGTGAGTTTGTCCATGAAATCGAAGTAACTGTTGCCGAAAAACGGCCGAAATTCGGCGAGAACGCCGAAAGAAAGCGCGGCCGGAATCCCGAGAATGAAGATTGCAGTGCCGAAGACCATGACCGCCTTTTTCCTGCTCCACCCCTTCTCATCGGTGACGTATGCGACGACCACCTCGACGAGGGAGATCGCCGAGGTGAGCGCGGCTATAAATAGAAGGAGAAAGAAAAGAGTCGCGAAAATGGTGCCATAGCTCATCTTTGAAAAAACTACGGGCAGTATGTTGAAAGTAAGCCCGGGCCCTTTATCGGGTGTCATTCCAAAGGCGAAAAGCGCCGGGAAAATGGCGAGCCCGGAAAGGAGGGCCGCAACCGTGTCGAATGCGACGATCTGCAGGGATGATCCGAGCACTTTTTCGCCACGCGGCAGGTAGCTTCCGTAGGTGATCATGGCGCCCATGCCCAGGCTCAGGCTGAAGAAGCACTGCCCCATGGCCTCAATAATTGTCCTGAACTCAATTTTCGAAAAATCCGGTTTAAGGTAAAAAACAAGCCCGTCAATTGCGCCGTCAAGAGTAAGCCCCTTGATGATCAGCACGAGAAGAATCACAAAAAGCAGAGGCAGTAGTGCCTTGTTCCACTTTTCGATGCCGTTTTTTATGCCGCGTATGACTATGAACATGGTGGCTGAAATGAAGATAAAATGGTAGGCTATCGCCTCAACCGGGTCGCGGACGAAATCGTCAAACACGGCTTCGGCCGCGGCGACGTTTTCGATGGAGTCGATGGCGCCCGATACGCCCTTTACGATATAACCGAGAGTCCAGCCGCCGACAACGCTGTAAAATGTCATGATGAAGAATCCGGAGAGCACACCCAGATAGCCGACGAGCTCCCAGCGGCTGCCGGATCCGATTATCTTGAACGCGCCGACGGGGTCCTTCCCCGTATGACGTCCGATTACGATTTCCGCTATCATGATGGGCAGCCCGACGATAAGGATGCATGCGAGGTATACAAGGACAAACGCGCCGCCGCCGTTTGCTCCGGCCAGATACGGGAATTTCCAGATGTTGCCGAGACCTATTGAGGATCCAATCGCGGCCAGGATGAAACCGAGCCTGGAGCCCCATTGTTCGCGGGTTTCGGTCATTACGAGTTCCCCTTTTTATATGGATAAACGGATTTGGCAGATAGATCTTCGAGCATCTGGATATTCGTTCCGTCCGCGGCGAAAAGTGGCCATGCTCACTGGAAGAGCATGCGGTAAACGCCGAAGTAGATGATGATCGCCAGGAGTATCGGCGGCGATATATAGCGAATTGCGAAGGCCCAGATTCTTTTAAGCGGAACCAGCAGTGTGTCCGCGTCGAGCTCGTGCATCGCGTTACTCAGACCGTATTTCCATCCCAGGCAGAGGGCGATCAACAACCCGCCGATCGGAAGCATATAAACCGTCGTAAGCCTGTCCATGAAATCGAAATAGGTATTTCCGAAAAAAACCCGGAAGTCCTTGAGCGTTCCGAACGAAAGAGCGGCAGGTACCCCGAGGATGAAGATCGCCGATCCGAAGACGAGAGCGGCTTTCTTCCTGTCCCATCCCTTCTCATCCGTTATGAAAGCGACTACGACTTCGACGAGCGAAATGGAAGAAGTCAGTGCGGCGATGAAGAGCAGCATGAAAAAAAGAACGGCGAAGACCGAACCGTAACTCATCTTCGAGAATACGACGGGGAGAATGTTGAACGTGAGACCGGGGCCCTTATCCGGGGTCATGCCGACGGCGAAAAGCGCGGGGAAGATGGCGAGGCCGGACAGAATGGCCGCGAGCGTGTCGAGTCCCACGATCTGCAGGGAGGAGCTCAGTATTTTATCCTTCTTGTTCAGGTAGCTGCCGTAGGTGATCATCGCGCCCATCCCCAGGCTCAGGCTGAAAAAACACTGCCCCATCGCCTCGATGATGGTTTTAACGCCGACCTTCGAGAAGTCGGGCCTGAGATAGAAGGCCAGGCCGTCCGCCGCGCCTTCCATGGTCAACCCTCTGATTATCAGCACGATCAGTATGATGAAAAGGAGGGGCAGGAGGAACTTGTTCCATCGCTCGATCCCGTTCTTTATGCCGCGCATAACGATGAATACGGTTACCGCCATGAAGAGAAAATGGTATAGAAGCATTTCGTATGGATTCCGGATGAACCGGCTGAAAACCTCTTCGGCCGTTCTGGTGTCGGTCATCGTCGCGATTAATCCGGTCGCGCTTTTGACTATGTATCCGAGTGTCCATCCGCCCACGACGCTGTAATAGGTCATGATGAAGAAGCCTGACGCCACGCCCAGGTACCCCACGAGCGTCCAGCGCCCTCCTCCTATCTGTTTGAACGCCCCGACCGGATCGCGACCGGTATGGCGTCCGATCACTATCTCCGCGATCATCACGGGCAGGCCGAGTATGACAATGCACATGAGATAGATCGCGACAAATGCGCCCCCGCCGTTTTCGCCGGCCAGGTACGGGAATTTCCAGATGTTGCCCAGGCCGATAGCGGAGCCGGCGGCGGCGAGGATAAACCCGATTTTTGATCCCCAGTGCTCCCTTCCCTGTTGAATGCTCATGGCTGGCTCTCGCTGTCAGTGATTTTCGTGATGCTCGTGCGCGTCGAGGTTGTCTTCCCAGAGATATTTGCGTGTTTCGGCGACTATTACGCCGCTTAGCAGCAACAGGGACACGAGGTTGGGTATGGCCATCATCGCGTTCATCGCATCCGCCAGGTCCCAGACCAGGGGAAGGGTCGCCACCGATCCCACCATCACGCCGAGCACCCACAGGTAGCGGTACGGCCGTATCGCGCGCTTGCCAATGAGATATTCAACCGCGCGTTCTCCGTAATAAGACCATCCCAGGATGGTTGAAAAAACGAAAGTGAGAAGGCCGATCGTGAGCAGTACAGGTCCGAAAACGGGAATTTTGGCGAAGGCGGATTTGGTGAGCGCGGCACCGGTCAGACCTCCCAGGTCGGATGGATTCAGTATGATTTCGCTTACCAGCACGAGACCGGTCAGGGCGCAGACCACCACGGTGTCCCAGAAAGTGCCCGTCGCGGATACGAGCGCCTGTTTTATCGGATTGCGCGTCTGTGCGGCGGCCGCTACGATGGGTGCGGATCCGAGCCCGGATTCGTTGGAGAAAAGTCCGCGCGCTATTCCATACCGTGCGGCCATCATAACCGTGGCCCCGGCGAAGCCGCCCCCGGCGGCCTGCGGGGTGAAGGCGGATTTAACGATGAGGCCGATCGTTTCCGGGATAACGCTGATGTTGATGAACAGGATGACAGTGCATCCGGCGATGTAGAACAACGCCATGAATGGAACGAGTTTCTCGCAGACGCGGGCGATGGACCTGATGCCCCCGAGAATGACGATGCCGACCAGTACGCTCATCAGCGTGCCGGTAATCCAGGGTGAAACGGCGAAGGTTTCCTCCACCATAACGGCGATGGAGTTGGCCTGGACGGTGTTCCCGATTCCAAACGCGGCGATGGCGGTAAACAGGCAGAAAAGTATGGCCAGCCAGCGGGCGTTGAGTCCGCGCTCGAGCGCGTACATGGGGCCGCCCAGCATGGTCCCGTCGGATGTCTTGACGCGGTATTTGACGGCGAGGACGGCCTCGGCATACTTGGTCGACATGCCGAAAACGCCGGTAAGCCAGCACCACAGCACCGCCCCCGGTCCGCCGAGCGCAATGGCGGTCGCGACACCGACGATATTTCCGGTACCGATGGTGGCCGCCAGGGCCGTGGCGAGCGCGCCGAAGTGGCTGACGTCGCCATGGCCGTCGGTTTCCTTTGCGAAAGAAAGCCGGATGCCGAGGCCGGTATAGCGTTGTATGAACCGAAGGCGGATGGTCAGATAGATATGGGTTCCGAACAGGAGGATAAGCATCGGCGGTCCCCAGAGGTAGCCGTTGATCGATTTAACGAACTCGTGGAATTCCTGCATGGTACCTCCGGCGATATGGCTATCTCTGGACGTGATTTGATCGGTATCGATAATGACTTATAAATTCATTTATTTGTACATAATGAATTTCAAAGGGACGTTCCGGGGTGTCAAGTAATTAATACATTGGATTGGTTGAGACCCTTTGGATTATGTTTAAAAAACCCTCGTCCGAAGACGAGGGCAAAACTAATGGTAAAGAAGTGAACGACTCCCGCGGGATTAGAGCGCTGATGCGGCGAGAGCCGTTTTAAAATGAGACCTGACATTATTCTTCCAATGGAATCCGCATTTTATAGAAGGACCTCCATACGAAAACCAGCGCGATGAGGAAGAGCGGAATGGAAATATACGGCGCGAAGTTAACCGAATCGGTGTCGCGTGCGTGCACCGCCATTTCTATTGCGATTTCCGTTGCCAGAAGGCCGAACAGGGTGGAGAATTTGATGATCGGGTTCAGGCTGACGGAGGAGGTATCCTTGAAAGGATCACCCACCGTGTCACCTATGACCGTGGCTGCATGCAGGTCGGTGTTCTTGGCTTTTAAATCGACCTCAACGACCTTCTTCGCGTTATCCCAGGCGCCACCGGCGTTTGCCATATAGATGGCCTGGAAAAGGCCAAAGCAGGCGATGGAGATCAGGTAGGCGACGAAAAAATTCGGATTCAGGAGGGCGAAGGCGAGCGTGATGGACATCAGCGCGATAAAAATATTCCACATGCCCTTCTGCGCGTACTGCGTGCATATCTTAACGACGGTTTTTGAGTCTTCGATGTCGGCCTCGGTTTTGTCCAGATTCATGTTTTTCTTGATGAACTCTACCGCGCGATACGCACCCGTGGTTACCGCCTGCATGGAGGCCCCGCAGAACCAGTAAATGACCGCGCCGCCGCAGATGAGCCCGAGAAGAATCGGCGCGTCGGTGAGCTGGACCTGGAGCATGTTCTTGCTCTGGAGCAGGAGGATGATCGAGAAGATCATGGTCGTAGCGCCGACCACCGCCGTGCCGATAAGCACCGGCTTCGCGGTCGCCTTGAAGGTGTTCCCGGCGCCGTCGTTGGATTCGAGATAAAACTTGCCTGATTCGAAATCGGGTTCAAAACCGAAGTTCTTTTTGATATCGCCCTTGATGCCGGGGATATTTTCTATTTGTGATAGTTCAAAAATTGACTGTGCATTGTCGGTTACGGGGCCATAGCTGTCCACCGCAATGTTGACCGGCCCCATGCAGAGGAAACCGTAGGCGACCAGGCCGAAGGCAAAAATAGACGGATAGTTGATGACCTCACTGGGGATGAAGAGGCTGACGAAATAGGCTCCGGCCATGAGGCCTGCGATGAGCATGCCTTTATAAAAGGCGCTGAAATTGCCGGCGACAATGCCCGATAGGATCGTCAGAGAGGCTCCACCTTCCTTGGATGCGGTCACTATTTCCTGAACATGCTTCGATTTGGCGCTCGTGAAAACTTTTGTAAACTCGGGAATGAGCACCGCAGCCAGAGTGCCGCAGCTTATGATCAATGCGAGCTGCCACCAGACGTTGGGCATCGGGGTCATGACGCCATTAACCAGCACCTGAAGGTCGCTGATAAGTGTGTAGCTGCCAGCGAAGGACACGGAGATGCAGAGGATGGCGGCGATCCAGATGAGTCTCATCAAAGGTTCTTCGAAATCGAACTCTTTTTTACCCTTGTACTTGGCCGAGGAGATCGCCTGGTTGATGAAATAGGCGAGGCCCGAGCAGAAGTCCATCAGGAAGCGCATGGCGAAGATCCACACGATCAGTTTGCCCTGAATGGCTTCCTTTACATCGGCCTGGGGGCTTACCACGGCAAGGGTGATGAAGGAAATAAGAGCGACACCGGTGACGCCGTAGGTTTCGAAGCCATCGGCCGTTGGGCCTACGCTATCGCCCGCGTTGTCGCCCGTGCAGTCAGCGATGACGCCCGGATTGCGGGGATCGTCCTCCTTGACCTTGAAGACGATCTTCATTAGGTCGGATCCAATGTCGGCAATCTTGGTGAAGATGCCACCGGCTATACGGAGGGCCGATGCGCCCAGCGACTCGCCTATGGCGAAGCCCAGAAAGCAGTAACCAACGATGTTACGCGGAACAAACAGGAGGATGATGACCATCATGACGAGCTCGAGGGATATAAGGAAAAGCCCCACGCTCATCCCGGCGCGCAGCGGGATATTCACGACGTCCCATGGTTTGCCGGCCAGAGATGCGAATGCGGTCCGGGAGTTGGCGAAGGTGTTGATGCGGATCCCGTACCAGGCTACGGTGTAAGAGCCCCCCATACCGATGACCGAGAAGAGGAGGATCAGCAGCAGCGTGGGTATACTCTCACCTTTCAGAAACAGGAAATAAAACGTCATGGCGACGGCGATAAGGCCGAACAGCATCATGAGAAACTTGCCCTGCTGGATAAGGTAGGTCCTGCAGGTCTGATAAATGATTTCCGCGATTTTGAGGGTGGATTCATGCGCGCGGATTTTTTTTATCTGGTGTCGCAGGAATAAACTTATACCCAGAGTACCGGCAATGACCATCGCACCGTAGAAAAGCAGGTTCCACGGCGTAATACCACCGAGCATCGTATAGGGCGCGCCGTTATGCAGGTCTGGAATGGCCAGATCGGCCTCGCTTGCGACCGCCTGCAGTGCCGAGGAAAGAAACAGCACCACAAGCAGCGAAAGTTGTTTAAGAATCTTTTTCATAGTTACCTCTATTCTTTTTTGATTGCTCATTATGCGACAACAGCGAAATACCGTATGTCTTACTCAATTATCGCACTTTGCTTTCATCCGGAAGCCACATGCCTGCAACCGGGAAGTCAGGTCCGGATTCGGCCGCCTGCGTATTGGACGGGCGCCTCGAGCGGAAAATTGCTTGGATTCAGTTTCACCTCCTTCTGTGATATCTGCGTGCGTCCAGTGATCCTGTGGCCGGGACTCTTCGCGCTCCGGATCGGAGATATTCCGTATTCGCCGGTTTCCACCCGCGCAAATTTGACTCAATCGAACTGTCCAGTACGGGAGCCATATCGTTCATAGAGCGCCATCGCCACAAATGCGACACAAGCGAATATGGCTACCCGGTAGCCGAGCGCATCGGTCAGTCCTATCCGGTGGAGCGAGTGAGTCATCGCCAGAATCAGCGAAAGATTAATAATCGAGAAAAGTGCTATATTCAGCGCATTCATAACAATCCATGCCCTGCACCAGTATTTGATGGAGACCGGGGACATGGGTATACGCGCACCCCCGGGCTGCTTTAAATGGGTTCGGTGCGGCAGACTGTGCGATGAATGGATACTTAGAAGAAAGCGCCCTTGCTGAAGACGGAGAATTTGAAGCTGGGTTCGAGGGATTCCCGGAGTATATAGGAAGACCGGGTTTTTACGAGGGTCAGACGGAGCACCTGATTTGAAACGTTATCGTATCCGATGCTGTCGGCCTTCAAGGCACTACGACAGGATGAGAACGACTCCTCGCCGAGTACGTCTTCACCGACTCCTCCTTCGCTGGCACGGTACGTGAGCTGCCTCGGATCATGAGCGATTTCCGCAAACGTGATCGAGGGGAGGAGGATGAAACATATGGCGAGTAATGATGTTATTTTTTTAATCATGAAAGCGCCGTTCACTTCCGCCAACTTATGACTACAAGAAACGCCTCCGGTGTTTTTGCAAGCCTTTTATCTGGATAAATTCGATCAGGTCTCTGTTTTTATGCCGAAGCCCCGTCCCTTCGCCTGAGCGATTTAACCACCAGCACGGCCACGCCAAGAGAAAGAAAAATCAGCAGTACATCTCCCGCGGCGAGCATATAGTTCCGTCTGGGAATATAATCCTTCGCGAGAATGACGACGAGCGAGGCGATGGTGGTGATGAACATGAAGATGCCGGGAATGAGCGCGAAGAGATGTTTTTTCCCTCTTTTCAAAAGCCACATGCTTACGGTAATGAGCGTGAGCGCCGCCAGGAGCTGGTTCGCCGAGCCGAAGAGCGCCCAGAGCTGCTTGAACGCGTTGAAATAGGCGAGGATGAACATGAGCGCGACGCACAGGAAGGAGTTGAAAACGTAGGTGCCGAGCAGCTTCGGCACCTTTTTGAACAGCATGCGCCAGAGCTCCTCGAGCAGGTAACGGTTCAGCCGAACCGCCGTGTCGAGCGTGGTGACGACGAAACCCTCCACCATGAGTATGCCGAAAACCGAGCCGTAGATGATCGGCAGGCCGAAGGAGCCGTTAAGCAATCCCCCCATGCCGAGCGCGAAGGCGAGGATAGGATTGGATTTGATTGCCGGGTCCGCGGGGAAGACGATCGATTCGAGCTTGTCGAATTGAAGGCCGGTTCCGACCGCGATGACCACGCCGATTGCGAGCAGGGCCTCGAGGATCATCCCGCCGTAGCCCACCACACGGGCGTCGGGCCTTTCATTCGATATCTGTTTCGCCGTCGTTCCGCCGGCGACGAGCGCGTGGAAGCCGCTTATGGCACCGCAGGCGATCGTAATGAAAAGGATCGGCCAGATGTATCCCAGATGCTGGTTCCCGATTGAGATGTTCGTGAGCGGAGCGTTCATGGTGGCCCCCCCGGCTCCCAGCACAATCGTACCCGCTACCATCGCCGCCACCCCGCCGTAGAGCAGGAAGGAGTTGGTGAAGTCGCGCGGCTGGAGGATGAGCCAGACAGGCACGCCGGCGGCGATAAGCGTGTATATGGAAAGGATGATCATCCAGATTGTCGAGTCGATCTTGATCGGATAAGTAAGTCCTATTTCTATCGAAACCGCGCAGACTATGAGCGCGAGCACGGAAACGACCAGGGTATTGGCCTTTTTCTTGTAAAGTAAAAAGCCGATTATCGGAGCGCAGCAGGTGATGATGATGACCGAGGTTGATGCTATTCCGCCGACGACCGCATAGGTCACTCCGTTTTCAACGATCGTCTGCACCTGGGTCGTGGCGACGCCGAAGTGTTCGAGCGGATATTTTGATGACAGTGCCGTTGTGGTGAGGGTGAGAAAAACCGAGGTGACCATGAGCAGCATGATTACGGTGAAGCTTATGAAAAGCAGGAAGCCGGTTCTGCCGAAGGTTTTTTCGGCGATTTCGGCGATGGACCGGCCTTTCTCCCTCATCGATGCGAGGAGGGCCGAAAAGTCGTGTACCGCGCCGATGAAGAGCGTACCGATGACGATCCAGAGCCATACCGGCAGGAATCCGAACACCAGCGCGACCGTGGGTCCGATGATCGGTCCTCCGCCGGCAATGGAGGCGAAGTGGTGCCCGAAAATAACGAAGCGCCGCGTAGGGACGTAATCAACGCCGTCGTTGATCTCGACGGCGGGGGTGACGTGGCTGCCGTCGACGTCGAACAGCTTTTCGATATAAGGGGCGTAAAAACGATAACCGAGATAAAGGATCGCAGCGGAAACGATGAGGATTGCTAGGATGTTCATTTCCAGGCCTCCCGGCGCAGTATCGAACGACCGGACGCCGCAAGCATGGTGCGCGGCCGGGAGTTCGTCAAGAATAATTGAAGCGGTAAAAAGTGTTGACATGCGGTTTGAGAATCTGAATATAATTCATTAAATGAACGATATTCTGGTGAAGCAAAAACGGGAGGATCTATGGTTGTGCTTATCGGGATGCTTTTATTCTATCTTCTTTTCCCCGTGATCGCGATTCAACTCTGCAAGCGGTTCTCGTTTCTGGATAAGCTGGGTGCGGTGGTAGTCTGTTACATCGCCGGGATCATTGTCGGGAACATCGGGGTGATCCCATCCGATTTTTCGAAAGTGCAGCAGCCGCTCATGCTGGTGAACATCTCGCTCGCCCTGCCGCTCATGTTTTTCTCGCTCGATATCCGTCGCTGGACGCGCCTTGCCGGAAAGTCCCTGCTTTCCTATGCGCTTCAGGTGGTTGCGATTATTGTTGTCGCCGTGGCGGGTTATTTCATTTTCGCCGGTATCATCGGGCAGGAGACCTGGAAGATCGCGGGCATGTTCATCGGAGTCTATACGGGCGGAACGGTGAATCTCGGTGCGATCGCGACGGCGCTTCAGACCGATCAGACGCTCTATATCGCGGCGCATACCGCGGACCTGGTCGTTTCATCCGTGTATCTGCTCTTCCTCATGACCATAGGCCAGAGGATTTTCCTGAAATTCCTGCCAGCCTTCAAAAAGGCCGAGAACGCGAACAGCGACGATTCATTCTCGTTCGATTCGTATCAGGGTATCTTCTCCAGGCAGGTTTTCCCGCCCCTCCTGGGCGCCTTTGGTCTCGCCCTCCTTATCTTTGTTATCGGGGGCTCATCCTTCCTGGTGTTTAACGAAGACACGGCTTTCGTGGTGGCAATTCTTGTCATCTGTACCCTGGGGATTGTTTTTTCCTTCATCCCTGCCGTGCGGAACATAAAGATGACCTACCAGGCCGGTAATTACTTCATATTGATCTTCAGCCTCGTCGTAAGCTCCATGGCCGATATGAGCAAGCTGGTGACGACGGCGCCGATTATGCTCGTCTATGTGACCTTCACCATATTCGTATGCCTGCTGCTTCACGTATCGCTGGCCAGGATCTTTAAAATAGACGCCGATACGGTCATCATCACCTCGGTCGCGGGAATATGCTCTCCCCCGCTCGTGCCCATGGTGGCGTCGGCGCTCAAGAACCGCGAGGTTGTGATTACGGGCGTGGTCACCGGCATAATCGGCTGGGTTGTCGGGACCTATCTCGGTATCGCGGTCGCGTATATTCTGCGTGGAGTGACGCTGTAATCCGCCGGAACCGGGCTTTGCGCCCGTGGGACCGCCGCCGGGGCGGGCGCACGGCCCGGATATTCGTCAAGAAATCATAAATAATTGACGGTGCTGGTGAAAAATATTTGCACCCGGCGGGGAGAGGGCTGTACTGTGCATGTTGTTGCTCCATTGAAAACAATGCAGAGGTTCACGTGTTCGAGATCCAGTCGCTGGTCAATTTTTATGAATTGTACGGCTATATCGCCGTTTTCGGCGTGCTCATACTGTGCGGTTTCGGCCTGCCCGTCCCCGAGGACATTTCGCTTGTCGCGGGCGGCATCATTTCCGGGCTGGGATACACCAACGTGCAGCTCATGACCGTCATCGCCATGGCGGGTGTGCTTATAGGTGACAGCACCGTTTACAACCTTGGAAGAATATTCGGCGAGCGCTTTCTGCGCCTGAAACTCGTCGCGCGGATACTTACGCCCGAACGTTATGCGGTGGTCAAGCGGCGCTTCGACCGCCACGGGAAATGGGTCATCTTCGCGGCCCGGTTCATGCCGGGGCTGCGAACGCCGATCTTCGCGACGGCGGGGATTACGCGCTTTGTCAGCTTTCCCCAGTTCATCGCGATCGACGGTTTCGCCGCGCTCATCAGCGTCCCCTTCTGGGTGTACCTGGGCTATTTCGGCGCGCACGAGCGGGACCTGCTCGTGCGGTGGATCACCCGAAGCCAGTTCGGGGCGCTTGCCCTGGTGCTGGTCGTGGTTGCGACCGTCCTTATAAGCGCATACGTGCGGCGGCGGATCAAAGCCACCGCCGGTCTGAACGGCAATGGCAACTCCGTCGCCGCCGGGCGGTCGACCGAAAAATAAACGACAATCGCGGCGGGCCTTACCAGCGGTTGAAGTGGACGCGCGAAGGGTCGTAGCGGCCAGCGGGGGGCTTTTTCTCCGCCGGACGGCCGATTGGTATGAGTGAAAAGGGGATGATGTTGTCCGGAAGGCCGAGCAGGCCTTTCAGCCCCCTGACGCGATCCTCTCTCGGATACACTCCGAGCCATACCGCACCCAGTCCGAGGGCGGTTACGGCAAGCAGCATGTTCTCGGTGGCCGCGGCGCAATCCTGTACCCAGTATCCCTGGTGCTTCTCGATCGCGATATCCCCGCACACCAGGATCGCGATCGGCGCTTCACGTATCATGGACGAATGCGGGTGATGCTCCGGCACCGCGTCAAGCAGGGCGCGATCATCCAGCACGATGAAATGCCATGGCTGCTGGTTGCCGGCGGATGGTGCCGCCATGCCGGCCTCCAGAATCATCCGTATCGGCTCCACCCCTATGGTTTCCCCGGTGTATCGTCGTATGCTTCGTCGCGTAAGGATAGACTCGAAAGTATCCATCATTTTACCCCGTCGGTTATGCCGAGATTCGGGGATAAGTATGTCGGGGGCGCACCCTTTAGCAAGCATTATACCCGGTAACGATGATTTCAACCGATGGGATCGTCAACCCGCTCAGGAGCTATGGGATTTCCCCCGCTTCATGTCCGTACATGGGTCGGGAATGACATAAAAATGCGCGAAGCGTCGGGAACAATCTGTCGAAAAGAATAAGGGCGGGCTTATTTCAACCGGAAGGCATGCAATGCATCAACGTTCACGCATTACCACCGCTCGCGCGGCGCTTCTGGCGCTCGCGGGAATTGTCGCGCTTGCGGGCTGGATGTCATTCCCCGGGAAAGCATCGCTGGAATCACTGATTCAGCCGTATAAACGCCGCTGTTCCGCGACCATCCTCCTCTACAGGGCCCGGGTCGCGCAGTACCATGCTCTCATTACCCGGAAAATGAAAACCGGATCCTACGGGAGAGCGATGATAGAGGACGGTGTTCCGGCGATTTCGATTTCAGGTGGCTCGGATGAACCGCCAGCGGTCGAGGTGCTCCCGCCGGTAGTATCGACATACGGGCAGGTATTCGAAAAACCGCCGCCCGAAAGCCCCCTTGTGAAAAGGAAGACACCGATGCCGTCCGGAGAAACCGCGCTGCGGTCTCCGGACGTCCGTACGGTTCGGCATAAAGTACCCGATAGAATGATGCCTCCGCGGCCTGACCGCCGACCGGCGCTTTCGAAGGGAGAAGGATTGCCCCCGGTTGCGTCCCGGGTCTGGACGCACGGTTCGCGCGAACGTCCGTGCGTTGCTCTCAGTTTCGATTCCGGAGAGATGAGCGCCGGTCGCGATGGCTGTAACCGCCTGATCGATCACCTGATCGCAACAAGAACGCCCGCGACTTTTTTCCTTACGGGCCGGTTTGCGGAGTCATATCCGGACATTACGAAAAGGCTGGGTGGCGTTCGGCATTTTGAGCTGGGCAATCATTCGCATACGCACCCCGACCTGACCGGGAAGTCGTCGGAATCGGTAGCCGGTGAAATCATACGGACGCAGCGGGCGATTCATCGCCTGGCGGGCAGGCAGGGGAGGCTTTTCAGGCCGCCCTTCGGGAAGCTTGATCCGGTCGTGAAACGGGTCGCGGCCATGAACGGCCTCCAGACCGTATTGTGGGACGTGGCGGCCGATGACTACCGGAAGGACGTTACGGGTGAGCAGGTGAAGAGGGCGGTGCTCGGCGGAGTGAGGAACGGATCCATCATACTGCTGCATATGCATGGAGACGGAAGCGCATCATGCGACGCGCTTCCGTCCATCATAACCGGCTTGCGCGAACGGGGATTCGAGCTGGTAACGGTTTCATCGCTTATTGGCGACAGGGCGTTGGATTGAGAAAAGAAAAACGGGCACAATATCGGGTGCCCGTTATATATAAAGAGAAAGTGGTCTATGGATCAGTATGGTTGACTTATCGCGCGGCTGGGATTGTGGGGTTTAATCCACCGTCGGGTCGGTTACACCCGACGTCCCCGGAACGGGCAATAATTCCAGTACCAATTCATTAATAGTCATTATAGTTTTATATACAAATTAAATCAAAGATATTTTCGTATTATGTAAAATATTTTAAGGATGTGAATGGAAAAAAACGAGCTGTTCCGAAACCTGAACGAGGGAATCATTGCCGAGCGTATGCGTGCCTTTCGGGCGAATCTCCGTAAAAACCTGCCGTATATAAGGCGCTTCGGCGGTCTTGAACGGGTCGTCAGGCTTCTATCGGGAAAGCATGTCGTCATCGTCGGGGCGGGACCATCCCTCGATGAAGGGCTCCGGGCTCTGAAAAAATACGGGGGCAGGCGTGAGCTCGCCGTAATCGCCGCGGACATGGCACTCCGGCCCCTGATTAAACGGGGAATCCGGCCGTCCTTTGTGATATCCTGCGAAGCCACGCCGGCAGGTTTTTTCGACGGTATCGAGACCGCCTCGATGCATCTTCTGGCCTTCAGCTGTATGGCGCACAGTACTCTGCGGGCCTGGAACGGGGACATATCCTTTTATAACTGGATGTTGCGCGGTGAACCGTACGACGGGCTGTGGAGAGAGGCCGGTGAAGGCCTGGGATTCGTCGCCACGGGAAGCATCGTGACCACTCAGGCGGTATCGCTCGTCCTGGGCTGTCCGGTCACTACACTCGCGCTGGCAGGGAACGACCTCGCCTTTTACCGGTCGTTTTACCTGCGCGGTACGCTTCGCCATGCGCGCTATCTTGATAACTGCGAAAGGTTCGCCTCGGCCGAGACGATGGAATCGGCCGCCATACGGCGCGCGCGCGAATACGTGATCGACAGAAACGGCAGGACCTGTTTTACCAACGGCCAGTTCCTCGCTGCGAAGATGTGGCTGGAAGACTTATTGCCCCGGCAGCGGTTGCCGATAATTGATAGCAGTGAGCCGGGCTGTTCGGAAAGGGCTGTTCCGAAAGCCCGTCTCGAGGAGCACCTGCGACTTCTCGACAGGGGGCGGAGGAAATGAAATGATACGGGTACACCGGCTGAACGGAGAGGAATTCATCCTTAATCCCAACCACATCGAACTCGTCGAGGCGCGGCCGGATACGGTCATCACCCTCACCAATGAGCACAAATACGTGGTCTCGGAACCGGTCGAGGATATCCTCGGGATGATCCGGGATTATTACCGTTCTCTGTTTTCAAGGGACTGACAATGGACACCGCCGGGCGGGACCGGATTTATGAAATAAATCCAGCGGGGCGGCTCGCATGCTTGAATAATTGGACGTAAAGGCCGATAATCAAGAGAGAATTCCTCTCTCGGGCGTATGTGCAAACTGGAGGCATAGCGGAGTGTCTGTATGGACATAGCAACCATTATAGGTCTTATCAGCGGTACCGTCTTCCTTATCCTCGGTATTCTTTTCGCAAAAGGGAGCCTGCTCCTCTTCTGGGACCCTCCGTCCGTGATGATCACCATCGGTGGGTCGATCGCCGCGATGCTGGTGGCCTTTCCCATGGTCAAAGTGCTGAAAATCTGGGATTATGTAAAAATCGCCCTGTTTACCCAGAAATACAATCCGGGTGAGCTCATCATCACCCTCGTTTCATTCTCGGAAAAGGCGCGCCGGGAGGGGCTCCTGGCCCTGGAGGACGATCTTGACGAGCTCGACGACGAGTTTCTCCGCAAGGGGATACAGCTGGTAGTGGATGGCACCGACCCCGAGCTGGTGCGGCGGATCATGGAAACCGAGCTCGAAAACATGATGACGCGCCACGACAGCAACAAGCGGATGTTCGATGAATGGTCTTCATATGCTCCGGCCTTCGGTATGATCGGAACCCTGATGGGTCTCATCCTGATGCTCGTTAACCTTGAGGACCGGGCGATGATTGGTCCCTATATGGCGGTCGCCCTTATCACCACATTGTACGGAGCTATCCTCGCGAACCTCGTGCTCTTGCCCATATCGACGAAACTTGATCTGCGTACCGGGGAAGAGGTCCTGTTGAAGTCGATCATGATAGAAGGCGTGCTCTCGATACAGTCCGGGGACAATCCGCGAATCGTGAAGGATAAACTGGTGTCCTTCCTGCCGCCCGCCGAACGCGAGGCGATCTCGCAGGAGGTCGGCGAGTAATGGCGAAGAAGATGAAAAAGGCCGAGCGCAAGGGCGCGCCCGGCTGGATGGTCACCATGTCGGACATGAACACGCTCATGATGACCTTCTTCATCGTTATGATGGGCGACGTCACCACGGTGAGCCAGGAGGAGATGCAGATGACGATCACCTCCTTCCGCGGGGCGCTCGGCCTCATGGAGGGCGGGGCGTCGATGTCCAAGGGGCGCCTGATGGAGCTGGGACACAACATGATGTCGCTTCCCGCCACCGAGCGGGCCAAGCAACTCTCCAGGGCGCTTCGGAAGGCCGAGGAGGTATTCAAGCCTGAAATCCAGTCCAAGCAGGTGCGGATAAGGGAGGACGAGCGCGGGCTTGTCATCACCCTGACGGGCGATTCGTATTTCGACACCGGAAGCGCACGGCTGCGCGACGATATCAGGCCCGTGCTGCGAAAAGTGGGGGCCATCGTGCGGTCCGTCAGCAATTTCGTGCGTATAGAGGGGCACACCGACGACAGGTCCATCCCGCCGGCGGGAGTCCGCCAGGGTTTCGAGACCAACTGGGAGCTTTCATCCGCCCGCAGCGTCAACGTGCTCAGGTACCTCACGGAGGAGGAGAAACTCAATCCCCGCCAGCTTTCCGCGGTGGCCTTCGGGCAGTACCGTCCGATAGACGACAACAACACCCCGGAGGGGCGCGCGTACAACCGGCGCGTCGAGATCGTTATTCTGAAGGAGAAGGCCGTGGAGGAGAGCAGGAGCAGGGATGTTCAGAGACCGCTCCCCGACGAGGAATGGCGGTAGACGGCATGGAAGCCTGGAGACATAATTATAAATTAATTGACATTTTTGAATTAATATGGTATCGTGTCAACAAAATGCGCGAATTTATTCATGAAATTAATTGAGCCCCTCCGCCGCACCGGGGAGGGAACGGGTCCGCCCGCCGACGGCGGATGCAGCGAGGAGAGGATATGGGGGACGACGAAAGGGTAAGTGTCGACGAGATAGAAGAGGAGGAGGGTGGCCGATCGGAAGAGGCCGCCGCGGGCTCCCGGGCCGACGTTTCCAAGATCGTCAAGATCCTGCTCTACGTGGTGGGAGCGATACTGCTGATCTTCCTGATGATCGGCATATCCTATCTGGTGACGAAGTACATGCAGGAGAAGAAGTACGAGAGGGAGCAGGACATCGTCGTGGCGCCGCCGCCGGCCCCGCTCGCGCATTTCGACCTGCCCGCGTTCTCCACGACGACCAAGGATCCGGAGCCTCACTTCGCGAAAATCACGGTCTCGCTGGGATACGAGAGCAACCCTGAAATAAACCAGGAACTGGTCCAGCGGACGGTGCAGATACAGCATATCATCAATATCATCCTTCGCTCCAAGTCGTATGAGGAAATGGACTCCGTCGAGGAGATCATCAATCTTTCGGAGGAGATAAAGGCCCATATCAACGTGATATTGATCGCCGGCAAGATTAAAGAAGTATACTTCAAGGAGATTGTGGTCAATTGATGTCCCCGGATCTTTCAGGAGGAAACCATGGGTGACGGTTCGTTATCGCAGGATGAAATTGATGCCCTGTTGCAGGGGGCGGATGATATGCTTTCATCACCCGGGGCCGGTCCGGCCGCGGACATGTCGATGGGAGGGGGCTCCCTCTCGCCCGTAGAACGCGATTCTCTCGCCGACGCGCTCAACCGCGCCATGGCCGTCGCGGCGCCGTCGCTTTCCGCCTACCTGGGGAAAAACGTCAAGATTTCCAACGCGACCGTGGAGATGAAGGCACCTGACGCCGTACGCGCCGATTTCGGCCGACAGTACGTCCAGGTGGCGATGGGATACTCCGGCAGCCTCAATGGCAGAAACCTGATCCTTTTCAGTTCGAACGACGCGGGTGTGATCTCCTCGCTGATGATGGGCGACGAATCGGGGACGCCCCCCGCGGACCTTACCGAGGCGCATCAGAGCACCATACAGGAGTTCGTCAGCCAGCTGCTCTCCTCTTCGGCCAACCAGTTCGCCGACAGGATGGGGCGTCCGATCAACACCACGCCGCCGGCGCTTTCAGTGGCCGCCGGTGCGGGGGACCTCAGGCTGCCTCCGGGCGGTGAGCTGGCCAAGATCACCTATAATATCAGTATAGAGGGGATTCTCAATTCGAAGTTTTACCATATAATGGAAGCGTCCATGGCGTCCGATCTGGCGCGAGGCGGCGCCGCCGAGGCGGCGCCGGGGCCGCAACAGTACGCGGCGCAACAATCAATGGGCATGGCACAGCAGCCGATGCCCCAGGTCGGCATAAGCCCGGTCAAGTTTCCGCCACTGGGAGAGGGACTTCCCTCCGGGGTCAGCGGAAACATAGGGCTCCTGCTCGACGTACCGATGACGCTGACCGTCGAGCTCGGAAGGACCCGCCAGCTGGTGAAAGATATCCTGGGACTGGGAGAGGGCTCCATCATAGAGCTCGACAAGCTCGCCGGTGAGCCGGTGGACCTCCTGGTAAACGGCAAACTCATCGCGAAGGGCGAAGTCGTGGTTATCGACGAAAACTTCGGAGTCCGCGTAACGGATATCGTCAGTCCGGCGGAACGCCTGAACAAGATACAGTAGGTCGGACCCGCGCGACGGTTCCCCGGCCTCCGGGGATTGCGCGCGCGATGGTGTTTATCGGGATAAACTACGGACAGCAAAGAGACATAATGAGACGAAACGGAAAAGCAGTCCTGGCTCTCAGGCCCCTTGAAGCGGTTACGGCCGTGGTGTGCCTTATTATTTTTTGCGCCGTTACCGGATTATGTCCCATCTACGGCGCGCAGGCCGCGCGCGATCGCACCAGGGTCGCCGCCGCCGAGGACAAAAAATCAGGTCGGGCCGGCAGGACGGAGAAGGCGGTCGAGCGAGAAAAGAAAACGGTCGCCGCGGAAAAGGAGAGCGTTCAGGAGCAGGCCGCGGATAACGGGGCCCCGGCCGGTGATGATAAAGCCAGCGGTGCGCCCGAAGAAGCAGCCGGCGATCTGTACCGCTATGAGGAGCCCACCGTAGAAGAAGAATCCTACGCCTGGACCATCATCAAGACTCTCATCGTGATAGGCATGCTCGTCGGCGGGTTTTACTACTTCTTCAGATTTGTCACCCGTCGCGCGGGGATTCAGCTCCCCGGGAGCGCGGGCGTGCAGACGCTGATGGTTTCGCCTATGGGCGCGAACAAGTTTCTCCAGGTGGTGGATCTGGCGGGCAGGGTGCTGGTGCTCGGCGTAACCGACAGCAGCATAAACCTGATTATGGAGATAAAGGAGAAAGACGAGGTGGACCGGATCCGCCTCATGTCGACGAAGAGTTCCCCGCCGCAGACGGGAGGGTTCCAGGAATTCCTGGCGGCCCAGCTCGGGAAAATAATAAACAAGACCATGCCGTCCAGGCGGGAACGCGGCCCCTTCGCCACCCGTGAGGACGACGGCCAGGCCGACAGGATCGATTATATCGTCCGTCAGCGTGAACGATTAAAGAAGCTCAACGGAATGAACGATGAGGAATAAAGCCTTCAACGCAGTGCTCGCCGCGGCCTTTATTCTCGTGCCCGCGGTTCTTTTCGCGCAGGACGCGGGCGGCGTGCGCATGCCGATACCGCGGATAACCTTCGATATACGTGAGGCCGCCAATCCCAGGGACGTGGCGCTCTCTCTTCAGATGCTTTTCCTTCTCACGATCCTCACGCTCGCTCCCGCGATCGCGATGATGATGACGTCCTTCACCCGTGTCGTGATCGTGCTCGACTTCGTAAAGCGGGCGCTTTCGCTCCAGCAGATGCCGCCGAACCAGGTCATCGTGGGTCTTTCCATCTTCCTCACTTTCTTCATCATGGCCCCGACGTTTACCGAAATAAACGAGAAGGCCCTCCAGCCCTACCTGAAGGGCAAGATTTCCAACGAAAAGTTCTACGAACAGGGGATGGAGCCGCTGCGGAAGTTCATGTTCAAACAGACCCGTAAAAAAGACATCGCGCTCTTCATAGAGCTCGCCAAGCTCGAGCGGCCCAAAAGCGAGAAGGACGTCCCGACCTATTGCCTGGTTCCGGCCTTCATGATAAGCGAGCTCAAGAGGGCGTTCGAGATCGGCGTTTATATTTTCATCCCGTTCATCGTGATCGACATGCTGGTGGCGAGCGCCCTCATGGCCATGGGCATGATAATGCTGCCGCCGGTTATGATCTCGCTGCCGTTCAAGCTCGTGCTTTTCATACTCGTGGACGGGTGGAATCTCCTCATACACGAGCTTGTGAGGTCGTTCGGATGATGACTTCCTCTACGGAGATTGAATGTGACTGATGTAATGATAATCAAGCTTTTGCGCGAGGCGCTCATGACGCTCATGATCGTCTCCGCGCCGCTTCTGGGCGTGGGCATGCTGGTGGGCCTGGTGATCTCCATTTTCCAGACCACCACCTCTATCCAGGAACAGACGCTTACTTTCGTTCCGAAGATCGTCGCGATCTTCGTGACGTTCATTCTGCTGGCGGCATGGATCATCCATACGATGGTGAATTATACGAAGAACATCTTTCTCATGATCTCGAAGATCGGCGCGGGATAGAATGGAATATTTCGTCTATCACTTCCAGGTTTTCCTGCTCATCATGATGAGGATGAGTTCGATGATGGTTATTGCCCCATTTTATTCAAGTGGGGTGATCCCGTTTAGAATAAAGGCGCTTTTCGCGTTTCTCGTTACGCTCGTGATCTTTCCCGTGGTTGCCCAGAAAGGCTATGCCCTGACCGGAAACATGGGACTCTACGCGCTTCTGGTGTTGAAAGAGGTGGGGATCGGAATTTATATCGGGTTTCTCGTCTCGGTTATCGTGGCGGCCTTTCAGCTCTCCGGCGAGTTTTTTGCCGTACAGATCGGTTTCGGCATAAACGAGGTGTTCGACCCGCTCGCGCAGGTGTCGATCCCGCTGGTCGGACAGTTGAAAAACCTGATCGGGATGCTCGTTTTTCTCTCGATCGGCGGGCACCATTTTCTCATCAAGGCGATCTATCGATCGTTCGATCTCGCGCCGCTCCTCGCGCTTGACCAGCAGGCGGCCGGGCCGCTGGTGAAGCATGTCATTTATGTCTTCAGCGGCATGTTCGTGGTGGCGCTCAAGATCGCGATCCCGGTGGTCGCGACGATCTTCCTGGTGTCGATAAGCATGGGTGTGCTCTCGAAGGCGGCGCCCCAGATGAACATAATGATGCTGGGCTTCCCGCTTAAGATAATGGTGGCCTTCGGCGTGATGCTGGTGATAAGCCCGCTCGTGGTGCGGGTGATGTCGGTGTCGCTGGACCGGACGTTCCGGTTTATATACAAGGTGCTCGTCTACTGGCCCGCGTGAGCCCTGCGGAGCGGATTTATGACGGGCCAGATGAACGGTGGATGATGGCGGGTCGATGCTGAACGAGTTGAACATCAGGCGTTTCCATTATGCGGAGGGTGCGCCCGCCCTGCGTGGTTTCCGCTTCGACCTGCAGCGTTTCGCCGCCGAGGACGAGGGACGGACCGAGGAGCCGACCGACAAGAAGCTCCGCGAAGCGCGTGAGAAGGGGCAGGTCGCCAAGACGCAGGAACTGCCGCAGGCGGTTGTCGTCATATTCGGTTTCCTGATAATTTTCTTTTTCGCCTCATGGATTTACGATTCCATCGCGGCGATGACGAAGTATTACATGTCGTCGTTCTCACGCTTTTCGCTGACGGAGAGAAGCGCCCTCGTCGAGCTGTACCGCGTATCGATCGAATCCGCGAAAATACTGCTGCCGCTCTTCATAGGCGTGAGCATCGCCGCCTTCCTGGGGGACGTGGTGCAGGTCGGCTTCCAGGTGTCGACCCATCCCCTTAAATTCGATCCCTCCAAGATCAAGTTCGATCCGGCCACCATTATGCGTAAGATATTCTTCTCCAAACAGGTGGCGATGAACCTTTTCAAGTCCCTCTTCAAGGTCGTGGTGATAGGTTTCGTCGCGTACCTGATCATCGCGAACGATTATGACCAGATACTGAAAACCCCGGACGTCTCCATAGCGATGGCGCTGAAGATCACCGGGATCATGGCACTCAAGATCATACTCTGGGCGGCGGCGATCATGCTGCTCCTTGCCATTCCCGATTACATCTTTCAGAAACGGGAGTTCATCGACTCCCTCAAGATGACAAAGCAGGAAATGAAGGAGGAGATGAAGGAGACCGTGGGGGATCCCTATATCCGCGCGCGCCTGCGCGAGATGCAGCGGGAAATCGTCATGAAGAACATGATCCGCGAGGTACCGAAGGCCGACGTCGTGGTTACCAACCCGACGCACTTCGCCGTCGCGCTGAAATACGATAACAACGTCATGAGCGCGCCGATGGTGGTGGCGAAAGGGGTGGACAGCATGGCGCTTCGGATCCGGCAGATCGCGCGTGAAAACGAGGTCATGCTGGTGGAGAACAGGCCGCTGGCGCAGGAGCTCTACAGGCGCCTCGAGGTGGGGGACATCATTCCCGAGGACCTTTTTTACGCCGTAACCCTGGTCTACGCCGAGCTGTACCGGAAGCGCGGATACCAGCAGGCTATTTGAGCGAACGAGGTAGAGAATAATGGCGGACGGGACACGAGGGTCGTTGCTGGGCGATAATCTGGGCTGGATGCAGAAGACCGATATCCTGATGGGGATCGGGGTTATCGCCGTTGTCGCCATGCTCATCATTCCCATCCCCACGTTCGTTCTGGATTTCCTGCTCGCCATAAGCATCATGCTCGGGATACTCACTCTGCTGGTGGTGATGTTCGTGCCGCGCTCGTTCGATTTTTCGGTTTTTCCTTCCCTGCTTCTGGTCACCACCGTGTTCCGTCTCGCGCTCAACGTTTCGTCGACGCGGCTCATCCTGCTGCAGGGAGCGGGCTTCGAGGGCAAGATCATCCGCACCTTCGGTGAATTCGTCGTCGGGGGTAATTACGTCGTCGGCGTGCTCATCTTCATCATCCTCACCGCCGTGCAGTTCATCGTGATAACCAAGGGTGCCACCCGGACCGCGGAAGTCGCCGCACGATTCACCCTCGACGCGATGCCGGGAAAACAGATGAGCATCGATTCCGACCTGTCAAACGGCGTAATCACCGAGGAGGAGGCCCGCAAGCGCCGCGGCGAGATCCGAAAGGAGGCCGACTTTTACGGGGCCATGGATGGAGCCTCGAAGTTCGTACAGGGCGACGTAAAGGTCGGCATCGTCATCATCATCATCAATATCATCGGCGGCTTCATCATCGGTATGGTGATGCGCGGCGAGCCGTTCGACGTGGCGCTGCGCACGTATACCCTGCTTTCCATCGGTGATGGGCTTGTGGCGCAGATCCCGTCGCTGCTCATCACCACGGCCACCGGTATCATCGTCACGCGGGCGGTCTCCGACGAGAACCTCGGTGATGACCTCGCCAAACAGCTCAGCCAGCAGCCCCGGGCGCTTATGATCACCGCCGGAGCGCTGGGCCTGTCGGCGCTCATCCCGGGTTTCCCGAAGTTCTCCGTTCTCCTGCTCGCGGCAGGGCTCGGGGCGCTGGGATATGTGCTCAACCAGACCCGGGAAGAACAGTCCGAAAAAGCGCGGGTCGAAGAGAAACAGGCGGCGCTGAAGGAACACAAGCCGGAATCGGTTATTTCGCTCATACAGGTCGATCCGCTCGAGGTGGAGATCGGCTACAGCCTCATACCCCTGGTCGACCCCGAGCAGGGCGGCACGCTGCTCGACCGAATCACCAACATACGGCGCAGAAGCGCGCTCGAGATGGGGCTGATCGTTCCGCCCATCCGTATCCGCGACAACATGGAACTGGAGTCCAGTTCCTATTCGATCCTGATAAAGGGCGTGGAGGTCGGCGGAGGCCTCCTGCAGGTGGGGAGGCTCATGGCGATGGACTCCGGCGAGGTGGTGGAGAAGATCGACGGCTCCGAGTTCACCGAGCCGGTTTTCGGGCTGAAGGCGATATGGGTGGACCCGGAGGTCAGGGGTACGGCAGAGCAGCGCGGCTATACCGTGGTGGACTGCCCGACGATCATCGCCACGCACCTGACCGAGATCATCAAGCGTCACGCCGACGAGATACTCGGGCGCCAGGAGGTTCAGCAGCTCGTCGACAATATCAAGAACGACTACCCCGCCGTGATAAACGAGCTCATCTCCGAACGAAAGATGTCTCTGGGAGATATCCAGAAGGTGCTGCAGAATCTTCTGCGCGAACGCGTCTCCATCCGCAACATGATCACGATCCTCGAGACGCTCGCAAGTTACGCAGAGTTCAGCAAAGATACGGGGCTCCTGACGGAATACGTGCGCGTGGCGCTCTCGCGGCAGATCTGCAAGGAATACGCCGACAGGACAAACACGATGTCGGTGATTACCGTGGATCCGGAAATTGAGAACCTCCTGCGCTCGTCGATTCACGACGATCCGATAGAGGGCAGGGTGCTGGGGCTGGACCCGGACACGCACGGCGGTATTATCAAGTCGTTCACGGACTCCTATATGAAGGCCCGGAGCGCCGGGTACACTCCGGTGTTCCTTGTTTCACCGCATATACGCAGCGTCACGTTCAGCCTGCTGCAGCGCGAGGTTCCCGATCCGATAGTTCTTTCGTATAACGAAATAGTCCCGAGCGTGAAGGTTAACGTCATTTCGTCGGCCGCGATGTCGAGTGTGGCATGATGAGCGAGAAAAGATAGAAGGAGATGCGCGATGAGGTATGTGAAGATAAAGGCCAAGACCTACAACGAAGCGATGATGAAGCTGAAGATGGAGCATGGCGACGACGCCATTCCGATCAGCCACAAGTATGTCAAGGAGGGGGGGCTGTTCAACTCGAAGCTCCTCGCCAGGGAGCTGGTTGAGCTCACCGCCGCGATACCGGAACGTAAATCCGGGGCCAGACCGAAGGCGGCTTCAAAAAGCACGATTGATTTCACGGTGGGAGACAACGACATCTTGAAGAAGGGAGTGCGTATGGAGGCCGCACCGCAACCTCATGCCGACCCCGTCGAGCCGCCGAGGGCCCCCGACCTTTCGGCCGCGCGCTTCGAGAAAGCGCTTGCGGTGGCCCGCGCCGTTCCCGAACCCCCGCGGCCCGCAATCGCGGCCGAGACGGTCGAGATCGACAGAACCGAATTGTCCTCGCTGCGAAAGCTCGAAAAGGAATTCCACGAGCTGAAGGAGTCACTCGACCGGATGATGGAGGCGAAGGGAGAAGGAAGCGGGAAGAGGGGCGGCATTTCATGCGAAGAGGAAACGATCATGCGGCCGTTCATGGATGTACTCGAGAGCAATGATTACGGCAGGGACGAGTGCAGAAACATCATCGAGGAGGTCAGAAATTCAGTCAGCCGTGACGATCTCAACGACCGCTCAAAGATAGAGAAGACGCTGCGCGATCTGTTGAAGAGCAGAATCGTGACGAGCGGTCCATTCAAAAAGGGCAGCAGGAAAAAGGTGCTGATGTTCATCGGCCCGACGGGGGTGGGCAAGACCACGACAATGGCGAAGCTCGGGGCGATATTCGCGCTGCGCGAAGGATACAGGGTGTCCTTCATCACTATCGATAACTATCGTATCGCTGCGACCGAGCAACTGAAAAAATACGCCGAGATCATGAAAATACCGGTACACGTGGTCAACGACCAGAAGGCCTTCAGGGAAATCATCGAGCACGAGAAGGCAGAGATCATAATGGTGGATACATCGGGACGAAGCCATAAGAACGACCTCAAGATCTCCGAAATAAAGAGCTATGCCGACACGATCGAATACGATTTCGAGAAGATCCTCTGTGTAAGCGCGAACACCAAGAAGCACGACCTGGCGAACGTCTTTAAATCGTTTGACAAAGTGAATTTTACGAGTGTAATTGTGACCAAGGTCGACGAGACCGCCTTCATCGGGAACGTTCTCGACCTGGCCGACAAATATAAAAAACCAATCGCATACTACACAAGCGGCCAGGAGGTTCCAAACGATATCGACGTCGCGGACCCCGAAAAGCTCGTGAACATGATGATCGGAAGTATAAACCAGTAACGGGAGGAGTACCGTGGATCAGGCTACAAATTTACGCCGGCTGGTTCTCGAAAGCGACGGCGTCAGAAAAACACGAACCATCGCCATCACGAGCGGCAAGGGCGGGGTGGGGAAGACCAGCTTCGCCGTGGCGCTCTCGATCGCCCTCGCCAGGGACGGCTCCAGGGTGACGCTCCTCGACGCCGATCTGGGACTTGCGAATGTCAACGTGATACTCGGTATCATCCCGAAATACAACCTCTATCATGTGATAAAGGGCAAGAAGAAGCTCAAGGATATCGTTATCGAGGTGCCCGAGGGTTTCAAGATCATCGCCGGTGCGTCGGGCTTTCACCAGCTCGCGAACCTCGAGGCCAAGCAGCGCCAGGATTTTATCGAGGCCGTCTCGGACCTCGGTGAGGACGATTATATGATCGTCGATACGGGCGCGGGCATCTCGCAGAACGTGCTCAGTTTCGTGGGTGCGGCCGACGAGGTGATTGTCGTCACCACGCCCGAGCCGACGGCCATCACCGACGCATACGGAATCATCAAATCGATCGCCTCCCAGGCGCCCGACAAGCCGGTCCGCCTCGTGGTCAACAGGGTGCAGACCGTGTCGGAGGGCAGGAAGGTCGCCGAGCGGGTGATAAACATCGCCGGGCAGTTCCTCAACATCAAGGTGGAAAACCTGGGATTTATCTTTGACGATATGTACGTGCCGAAGTCCATCCGGAACCAGAAGCCCTTCATCGTGACCTATCCGAAGTCGAAGGCGTCCAGCTGCGTCTTCATCATTGCGGACCGGATTGCCAACCGCGAGATCGGTGAATCGAAAGGTTCGGGAATCGCCGGGTTCTTCAAGCAGCTTTTCAAACAGGAGTCGATGGAGGCCGAGTAGCCAAAAAGAGCTTGATTTGCTCTGACAGCTTCTATTTAATAATTTGGACGGTGTTTTCGGTAAGCCATTATGATGAATATGGGTGACATACAGCTTGAATACCGGTCGGGTGCGCTTTTCGGCGTCGTAGCGCTGGTCCTCTCGGTTCTTGCGGGAGCTTTCGCCGGAAACGGTGCGGGCCATGTCATTGGAAGATCGCTCGTCCTGATGTTCGTTTTCGCCGCGCTGGGTTATATCGCGATCTATGTAATTCGCAAATACGTCCCCGAAGTCTTCGAGGCGTTAACCGCCATGTCAGGCAACCAGGTGGGCGACGAGGGGCTGAAGGAGCTTCCACCCGAAGACCGACCGTCGCCGGCCGCGGAGGCCCCGGCCGATATCGCCCAGCCCGACGACGGCACGGAAGCCGGGGCGGCACCCGCGCGGCCGGAAGCGTTCGTGCCCTTTCAGGAGGGCGATTTCACCGCGTACAGCTCGGCCAAACCGGAGCAGGGGAAGCTCGGAAAGCATTTCTTCGAGCAGAAGAACATCAAGTACGAACCGAAGATAATGGCCGAGGCGATACGAACCATGATTGCGCGGGATAAGGAGTAAAATTCCGGTAAAAGGACTTTGTATGAACACAAAAAAGATAAAGGAATTAGACGCCATAAACGAAGAGGATCTCTGGAAGCAGTTCGCCAAGACCAGGGGACAGGACCTCAGGGACTACTTCGTTATCAAATACGCGCCGCTGGTGAAATACGTCGCCGGGAAGATATCCATGGGCATGCCCCAGAGCATCGAGTTCGACGATCTGGTATCGTATGGCATCTTCGGCCTTATCGACGCGATCAACAAGTTCGACCCCAACAGGGGAATCAAGTTCAAGACCTACGCAATGACGCGCGTCCGCGGCGCTATATTCGACGAACTGCGCTCCATCGACTGGATACCCCGCTCCATCCGCCAGAAGGCAAAACAGATCGAACAGGCCATCTCGGACCTCGAGAACAAGCTCGGGAGGACCGTCGAGGATGAGGAGATCGCCCAGGAGCTGGGTATCAGCATGGATGAGTTCCAGTCGCTGCTCAACAAGCTGTCGGGTACATCGATGCTTTCCCTGAATGATATCTGGTATCTCGGCGACGACAGCGATGAACTCTCGATCCTGGAGACGCTGGAGGCACCCGAAAATATGAATCCGGACGTATTGATTGAAAAGGAGGAAATCCGGGATTATATTATCGACGCGATCAAAAAGCTCCCCGAAAAGGAGAAAAAGGTGATAGTGCTCTATTATTACGAAGATCTTACGCTCAAGGAGATCGGTGATGTTCTCGATGTAACCGAGAGCCGCGTCTCCCAGCTCCACACCAAGGCGATCATGCGCTTGCGCGGGCGTCTCGGTCGAATCAAGTCGAATATCGTCGGTTGAGGACTGATGGGCACGCTGAAGGAACTGCTGAGAGGAATCGAGGACGAGGACGAGTCCTCCGGCGAGGAGGTCGAAGTTCTGGCTGACTCGGTGCGCCAGGCTCTCGAAATCGCATCCGGCGCGTTGAAGCTCGATGTCTCGGGGCTCGATTATGATATCCTCCAGAAAGGGACACGCGGCTTCCTTGGAGTGGGGCGACAACCCTATCGCGTTCTGGTCAGGGCATCGAAAACCCACGACGCCTACAGCGATGTTGATGAAATCGAGCGCAAGCTTTCGAAAGCGTCCCCTTCCGACCTCTCCATCCGCGACGTCGTAAAATATTCCGACGGTTCATTCAAGATCCGCGTCACCAAATCAGGTATATACCTGGTCGTCAATCCGCCGAGCGGCGGCGGACAACCGGCAGGCCTGAGCGACGTCAACAACAGGCTTTTCGCCATGCGCATCAGCAACGCCGACATGAAGAAGGTGGAAAAAGAGGTCGGCAGGCCCTCGGGGAAAAGCGCGAAGATCGGCGAATGGATGCCCAACGCCGAGTACGACGGCAGCATGACCGTCGAGATAACCGAAGACGAGATGAAGACCTTTGTGCATTTCGTACCGCCGCGGTTTTTCGGCAGGCACATGGATCTCGAGGATGTCGTCGATTCCCTCAAACGCGCCGGCGTGGTGGTGGGGATCAATGAAGAGCGTATCGGCCAGTACCTCGAGAAGATGGAATACTCACATCCGCTCCTGGCCGCGGAGGGGCAGCCGCCGCGTCATGGCAAGGACGCCTCGGTGGATTACAAGGTCAAGATAGACAAGACGAGCATCAACCTGTCCGAGGATGAGCGCGGACAGGTCGATTTCAAAAACCTGGATATTCTGGAAAACGTGGTCGTGGGCCAGGTGCTTGCGGTCAAGATTCCCGCGCAGGAGGGCATACCCGGCCGCACGGTAACCAACAGGGTGCTTCCCGCCCGTTCCGGCAAGGATCTCCCTATGCGGTACGGCAAGGGGACGATACTCTCGGAGGACGGTATGGAGCTCACCGCCGAGATCAACGGCCAGGTCGTCTTCCAGGCCGGCAAGATCATGGTGGAGCCAGTTTTCTTCGTAAAGGGAGACGTTTCGTTCGAAACCGGCAATATCGTATTTCTTGGATCGGTGGTTGTGGGCGGGAGTGTCCAGGACAATTTCGTCGTCAAGGCGGCGGGCAATATCGAGGTCAAGGGTTCCGTCCAGAAGGCCTTTCTCGAGGCCGAGGGAGACATCATCATACGCCAGGGGATCATGGGGCGCGAAGAGGCCAAAATCGAATCCACCGGCGGTTCCATCTTCGCCAATTTTGTCCAGTCGGCGAATTGCTATGCAGAGAAAGACATCATTGTGTCCGAAGGCATCCTTCACTCCAGAGCGGATGCAGGCAACCGTATTCTCTGCCATGGGAGGAGGGCCCGTATCGTAGGTGGCGTCATTCGGGCGGGGGAGGAGGTGAACGCCCGCATAATCGGTTCGGATTCCTTTACCCGCACGGAGGTTCGGGTCGGAATAAACCCGAAGGTTCTGCAGCAGGTCTCGGACCTTGAAGCCCTCAAGCAGCAGGGAGGAGACGAGCTGGAGAAAATCAGGAAGGATGTAACGACCCTTACCGTGCTGAAGAACAATTCCGGTGGGCGCCTGCCGCAGGAGAAAGAGGAATTGCTGCAGAAACTTGCCCAGCAGAAGCAGAAACTCGAGACCCGGCACGCCGAGGTAAACCTCGAGCTTGAGGAGCTGAAGGCCTACCTCGGTATGCTCGAACAGAAAGGAAAGGTATGTGCCGAGCAGACCGTTTTCCCGGGTGTGGAGATTTATATAAAAGACCGCCGTTATCCGGTGAAGGATCCATATAACTATATAAAGTTCACCCTGGAGGGCGGGGAGATCCGTCTTTCCGAATACGAGAAGCCCGATATGGGCGAGGGCATCGGCAAGATGACGATGCTCCGGCGAAGGAGGTAAAAACCACGCGTACAGGAAAAGGTCATGTCGATCAAGCCCATTGACATGCAAACCAACATCGCCCAGATGCACGAGGTGGCGCGCAACGCGCAGGTGAAGACCGAGGCGGTCGTTGAGCAGCAGCACATACTTGACAAGGAGTCGCTCGAGAAATCGAGGCTCACCAGGACCAGGCTCGAGGAAAACAAGAAGGCCGAAAAGAACGCCATCATGCGTGAAGAGAAGAGGCGTTCCCGCGGCGGATCGCACGAGGGGCACGGAGAGGGGGGCCATCAGAATGCGGAAGAAGGCTCGCCGCCCTCCGACGAGAAAATCGGGCGGATCATCGACGTTAAAAAATAATACAGCGCCTCGCGATGGCGCAACGACAAAGGCAGGCCTATGCAGTTTTTGTTTATTTTGATTATCAACCTGATCCTGTGGGCCCTTTTCTACCTCGTGATCAGTCTGAAACTCGAGCGTTCGGCTTCGGAATTCCGGGAAAAAAGGCTTCGGCGAGAGATGGACGCCATCATAAAGGATTTCAACGAGACCGCGGAGCGGAATATTTCACTGCTCGAAAACCGTATTACGGTTATGAAACGCCTCATGCAGCATGGGGGCGTCATTAAAAATCTCGATGTGAACATCGGCGGGAGTGAAACCCGGCCGCCGGCATCGAGTATTCCTCCGGAATCGCCGGAGGAAACGGTTGTTCCGGCCGGTCATGCGCGCACCGTACCATCCGCGAGGGCGAATGATCCGAGGCCGGGTGCCCGGAGGAGCGTCTACGGTGAAATCGTCCGGTTTACCCGGGGTGCCTCGGAGTTCCTGCGCATGCTTGCGGGAAGAGGGGCGCTCTTTCTGCTTGAGCGCCTGGAAAAAAAAGGGGAAACCTCCCTCGATGCGCCTCGCGGCAATGTCGGGGAAAAGGGGACTGGCCCCGTCCCGGAGAAATCGAACGCCATTCGGAAGGACTTTTCCGACCTGAAGATTCCGCCGGCGCCGGGTGTTGCCGGAAACGAAAGTGAATTCAGCGAGGCCGATATCACCGGGCTTTTCGACGGAACCGACGACAAATACTCGCTTATTTCGGACCTTCACGGTAAGGGGTGTCCGATAGAGTTGATTTCCCGCTGCTCGGGCATCCCCGCGGGGGAAATACGGCTGGTGCTGAATTTACACGGAAGACAATAACGCGGCCTTTGCCGTACCGGTTCTTTCCTCCGCCGCGAACGTATCTCGCGCTTTTTTCGTTGACGCTCTCGTTACCGATTATAGAAGGGGATGCCATGATAGATTTTGGAAACATCAAGCGCCTTAACGAGGACGAGTTCCATCGGTTTGCCAGGCTCATTTACGCCGAGAGCGGCATTTTCCTGAAGGACACGAAGATAACACTGCTTTCAAATCGTCTGAGAAAACGTCTGCAGGCGCTCAACCTGGATTCATTCTCCGATTATTACGAATATATACAGCGATTGTCCGACAAGACGAAAGAACTGGAACAGCTTATCGATGTCGTTTCAACAAACGAGACCTATTTCTTTCGCAACGAGCGCCAGTTCGACGCCCTGGTCCAGCATTGTCTTCCGGACATAGCGAAAAAAAAGGCGAACAGAAAACTGCGCATATGGAGCGCGGGATGCTCCACCGGCGAGGAGCCGTATACGATAGCCATCTGCGTTCTGGAGAGCATGAACCTTTTCCCGGGGTGGGAGGTTGAGATCATTGCCACCGATATCGCTCCGTCGGTGCTCGACTTCGCCCGGAAGGGCGAATACTCGGGCAGGAGGATAGAAAAGGTCGCGCCGGCCGTTCTCGAGAAGTACTTTACGCAAGACCGCCAGTACCCGGAGCTTTTCACCATCAAGGAACGGGCCAGGAAGCTCGTGACGTTCCATTATCTCAACCTTTTTAAAAACCCGTATCCCCGCGACCTCGATATCATTTTCTGTCGGAACGTAATGATATACTTCGACCGCGAATACCAGCGACGGCTGGTCGCGGGTTTTGCCGGAGCACTCTTGAAAAGCGGTTATCTTTTCATCGGACATTCGGAAACCCTCCACTCCATCTCCGAGGATTTCGTCTATGTGAAGCTTCTGGATTCCCCGGTGTATGTTCCAAAGGAGCGTGCAAATGAATTTTAAACTGGTTAACGTCGGCATCGCCGATATCGGTCTGGCTTCGAGTCCGGACATTCTGCGGACCATTCTGGGCTCGTGCGTGGGAATATGCCTGTATGACCCGGGCGCGTCGCTGGCGGGTCTCTCGCATATAATGCTTCCCGCCAAAAGCGACCGTAACTCCAATGACAGAAAGTACGCGGATTCGGCGCTTCCGCTCCTGGTCGAGGAGATGGCGAAAAAAGGTGCGCTGAAGTCGAGGATGGTCGCCAAGATCGTGGGCGGTTCCACGATGTTCAAAATGGCTGAAAACAGCATGATGGGCGAAATAGGAAGGAACAACGTAAAGAAGGTCCGTGATGTTCTCGGCGAGATCGGCATACGCATCGTCGCCGAAGACGTGGGCGGGGACTACGGCAGGACCATCGATTTCTACGCTGAAGACGGTCGTCTTAAAATCAAGTCGCTCGGAAAGCCCGAGAAGGTACTGTGAGGGGCCGATGGAAAGCATGACCGGCTATGCCGTGGTCGAAAAAGCAACGGAGCAGTTTTCTTTTTCAATCGAGATAAAATCGGTCAATTCGAAATACGTCGAGACCTATCTGAACCTGCCTCGATTCATGAAAGATGATGAGTACGAAATAGAGCTTCTTCTGAAGAAGAGATATGCAAGGGGCAAAATCGAGCTGTCCATTGATATCCATGACTGGCTGGAATCCCGCCCCGTAATGATAAACAGGGATCTGCTCAGGAAGTATTACCGCGAGGTAAGTGCCGTCACTGAAGAGCTCGGGGCCGGGGGGCGGTTTTCGGTCGACGCGCTGCTCGCGCTGGACGGGGTGGTCCAGAAGGAACGCTCGACGCTTTCGGAAAAGTCGCGCGCCGATATTTTCTCGGGCATAGAGCTTGCGGTTGAAAAGCACATCAGGACGCGCCTGCGCGAGGGAGACGCGACCAGGAAGGATCTGCTGAAATCGCTCGCATCAATATCCCGCTCCGTCGTCCGCATCGAAAAGCTTTCAAAAAATGTTTCCAGGGCGCTGTACGACAAACTCCGTGCGAGCCTCGAGCAGCTCATGAAGGCACGTCCCGAGGACACGCGCCTCTATACCGAGGTGGCGATCCTTGCGGACAAACAGGACATCAACGAGGAGGTGCAGCGCCTGCGGGATCATATCGAAAAGTTCAAGCAGCTCGCCGTCGGGGAGGGCCAGACGGGCAAGCAGCTCGACTTCCTTGCCCAGGAGATGTTCCGGGAAATCAACACTATTTCATCCAAGTCGGCGAGCTCGGAGATCGCCCATCTCGTGGTGGATGTCAAAAATGCGATCGATAAAATCCGCGAGCAGTGCAGGAATATAGCATGAAGACAAATCTGATCAATATCGGCTTTGGAAACGCGGTGGTCGCCGAACGGGTCATCGCGGTCATAACACCCCAGTCGGCTTCAGGGAAGAGGATCAGGGAGGAGGCGAGGGAGAATAGCCTCCTCATCGACGCCACGCACGGCAGAAAAACACGGGCCATCATCGTAATGGATTCCAACCATGTGGTCCTCTCGGCTATGCAGCCCGAGACGCTGGCCGGAAGACTGACAAGCAATGCCGAGTGAGCGCTTCTCCATAGTTGTTTCCGCGCCCTCGGGGGCCGGGAAAACAACCATCATAAAGCGCCTGGTCGCTCTCGACGAGCGATTCGAGTTCTCCGTTTCCACCACCACCCGCCCTCCCCGGAGGAGCGAGGAATCCGCCCGAAGCTATTATTTCATCGGAATCGAGGAGTTCCACGAAATGGTGAGGCGGGGGGAATTCATTGAATGGGCGGAGGTCCATCAAAACTACTACGGAACCACCAAAAAAGAGGTTGACAGGATTAAATCGACCGGAAAAATCCCCATATTCGACGTCGATGTGCAGGGCGCCCGTCAGCTTAAAGGCAGAATCGACGACGCCGTCTTTATCTTCATCGCGCCACCTTCCGTGGATTCGTTACGGGAACGGCTGGTGAAACGAGATACCGAATCCACCGAGCAGATCGAGCTGCGACTGAATAACGCGATAAAAGAGTTGCAGGATTACGTATTATACGATTACGTAATAATCAACGATTCTGTCGAGTCCTCGGTGGAAAACATGAGGAATATCGTCGGCGCCGAGACGTGCAGGATGCACAGAGTTAAATCGAGACTTTTACGACCCGGAGGGACGGATAGTGATAATTCCGCTGAGCAAGCTGATCGCCTTTAACGAGAACAGGTATATTTTCACCAGGGCCGCGATGAAGTATGTGGACAGGATCGGAAACATCGAGGGGTATCCCGAAAAAGACCACAACTGGAAGGTGGTCCCCAATTTGCTGAACATGATTTTTGACGACAAACTGAAGTTTGAAGTAAAAGAAGGACGGGAAACAGACGATTAACGCCACGCGTGTCCTCCGTTCATGTAGAGTCCACGGTCATTATATAAGCGAGGTTTCCGCCCATTAAAGCTGCTGTATTGGTGGGGCCCACGGCGTCCGGGAAAACGGATCTTGCCCTGGGACTTGCCGGCGATATCTTTGAAATTATCTCCGCCGATTCGGTGCAGGTGTACCGTCGTCTGGATATCGGGAGCGGAAAGCCCGCGCCGGCCCAAAGGGAGGTCGTGCGACATCACCTTGTCGATATCGTCGACCCTGATCGCCGGTTCACCGCGGGGGATTTCTGCAGGGAGGCCCTGCTCGCCGCGGGGGATATCGAGAAACGGGGTAAAATCCCGCTTTTCGTGGGTGGTACCGGATTATACATCGATTCCTTCTTCGGCGGCCTCTCGGGTATCCCGCCGGTGGATCCGCTCGTGAGCGCGACGATACGAGACGAGCTCGAACGACGCGGTCCCGCGGAAATGTACGCGGAACTGGAGCGTGTCGATCGTGCCTTCGCCCTGCGCATCCATCCGAATGACCGCCAGAGGATCGCGCGCGGCCTGGAGGTGTTTCGCGGCACGGGCAGGGCACTGAGCGGTTTTTTCGGCGAGAGGAGTGGGGCCGCCTCGGAGAAGACTTTTTTTATCGGTCTCAACCCGCCGAGGGACGAGCTTCACAGGCGCATAGAGCGCAGGTTCAACCTGATGATGGAGCGCGGCTTTCTGGAGGAGGTCCGCTTGCTGCGTGAAAGCGGTTACGGGCCGGAGCTCGGCTCGATGAAGTCCATCGGCTACCGCGAGCTCAATATGCACCTCGATGGAAAGCTTCCGCTCGATGAGGCGGTTCGTGCCGCCAAGCTCGAGACGAAGCGATACGCGAAACGGCAGATGACGTGGTTCAGGCGAAATGGAAGGATAACCTGGTTCGAGGATTTTCAGGTTGAAAAAATAGAAAAAATGCTGTATACTTGGAGGATGCGCTGACCGCGCCGTTCCGGCGCGCCGGCGACGGAGAATACGCCGATCGGGGCAATAAAAAGAAGGAAGGTGCAATGGGAAATCAGGCCAAAAATCTTCAGGACAGTTTTTTAAACGTCGCGCGAAAGGAGAAGGTGGAGATTACAATTTACCTCATGAACGGGGTTCCCATCAAGGGGAGAGTGCTGAGCTTTGATAATTTTACCATCCTGGTTGAAGTCGACAAAAAGCATAACATGATATACAAGCATGCGGTCTCCACCATCGTTCCGATAAAACCGCTGCAGTATCGCGATGACGAGGCATAAAGGTCTTTTAAAAAAACACCATGAACAGATCCGGAAGGAAATTATCCGTCTTGCTGTTGCTTGCGGCCGCGGCGTACCTGTGTTGCACCTGTGTATTCAGGATCGGCCCCGCCGAGTTTGCACTGGTCCACGACCGGGACAGCGGTGAACGCCTGGTTCTGGGCCCAGGTTTCGGCTTTGTCTGGCAGGGGGTTGTTCCGCGGCGGCTCGAAGTGGCGCGGTACACCCTGAGGACCTCGGAATTCATTGAGGCGCGAGTGGCCATCCCCCCTCTCGGCGGGCTCGAGAGCGATTATTACTCGATAAAAGTACCGGTTAACGCCGTGTATGAGATTGTTCCGGAGAGCTTCCGATCCGGTTCGGCGAAGGCCGACCGCGGGGGCCGCCCGGGGTCGGCCTTAGTGAGGGAGTTTGTCGAGCAGGCTTTTGCGGCGGGTCTGGGAACCTACCTGGCGCAGGGATACGACCGCAACGGGGTCATGCGAGATGGCGGGCGAATCGCCGCGGAGGCCGCCGAGCTGGTTAAAAGTCGTGCGGCGAGGGTGGGGATTTCGGTGATCGGCCTGGAGCTTTCAGGCCCCATTGTGCTTCCCGAACAGAAGACCTACCTCGAGGGGCTGACTTTTCTCGCGGACCTGCGCGAGATTGAGCGTAATAATAAAAAAGAGCTGCTTCTGCTTCAGAGTCAGCTCGAAAGGGAAAAGCGGAGAAAAAAGGAGTACCTCGAGAAGCTTTCCGACGTGTCGAAACTGGTAAAGTCCAATCCGGACCTTTTAAAGTATATTTATATTGACAGATTGGGCGATGACGTAAAAGTGATACTGGCACCGGAAAAATCAGGTATGCCCTTTGAGCTTTCGTTTGATGATGAAAAGACGGTGGGAAAGAGGAAGGGCGAGATCGACAATCTCAGGTAGGCCGTTCTTCGACGATGTCATATTTTAATAAAGGAGATGCGTATGCCGTGCGGTAGAAAAAAGAAAAGGGCGAAGATCGCCAACCACAAAAGGAAAAAACGCCGCAGACAGAATCGTCACAAGAAGAAATAGGCGGGTTCCGTAAGAACGACCGAAAAGCGGGGGAGATTGGTTTTTATCCGAAGCCAGTCTCCTTTGTTTATCAAACAGGGAATACCGGCATACAATGAGAAAGAGCCTTTCCCAGGGAAAAAAGCCCGGCGGTGAAGGGAGAAAAGCCTCCTGGAAGCGGCGACCCTCGGAAATCCGGGGGTACCAGGCGGCGCTGTATACCACCACGGACGGCGGAGACTACCTTCGGGTCGATTACAACCTGAAGGACAGGAAAATCCGCATCTACATAGAGGATGCGGAAGAGGGCGGGAATCCCTATTATGCCGTCTTTACCGGCGGACGGATCAGCGCTCAGCGGAACGTCACCACCGGCAGGGCCCACCAGGTGGTGGAGAAACTCAAGTTACGCGGCGATGCACTATGCACCATCTCCAACAAGGAGGTGCGCAAAATCGTAACGGGGGCGTTAAAACTCGACGACACCCCTCCCGCCGAAAAAGCCGAACGTGGTGAGTCGAGGAAAGAGCTTCTGGATCGAACCCGGAAGCGGTATTTTCGCACAGACGAGACCCAGCCGGGGGGGGAGCCCTCGGGCGGAGCCGGCACGGCGGGTTCCATTTTCCGTGGCTTGCTCGATTACACTGTCGGGGTTCTGCTTGCCGTCGCCGTGTTCCTCTATTTTCACAGTTTTATCGCCGCGGGAGTCGCCGCCGCATTCTTCGGGATATTTGTCGGCATTATCGAGATGTTTCTCCGTGGTCGCGATCCATCGGTAATGAAGATGCTTTTCTTCGTGGGCACTGGAGCCGCGCTGTATGTGTACGGGTATTACTTTTTATAGATTCGCATAATCCCGGTTTTTATTCTTGAATTGTCCGCCGTATGCTTTATACTGTATAACGGTTTCGGCTGTAAATCTGGGTCCCGGCGTATTCGTATCCGTTATGTTTCGGTGAGCCGTTTCCGTCTCCGCACACCGGGCCGGGAATCGATGTAATGGCATCAGCGGTCAATGCCGGGACTGCGTGATTATGACGGGTCAGAATCGCAATTAAGGATAACCGTCGCGTTCGTGACATAACCGGGACAAACGAAGAACGCGGCCAGAGGAAATTCCCATGGAAAAAACCGATAAGTCAGTGTCCGCGCTGCAGATCGTCTGCTTCAAGGTCGGGAAGGAAGAATACGGAATCGACATCCTGAAGGTCCAGGAGATTCTGAAACTTCCGAAAATCACGCGGCTTCCCAAGTCCGCGGATTTCATCATGGGAGTGATGGATCTTCGCGGGAAGGTGATTCCGATCATCGACCTGAGCAAACGCTTCCGTATCGAGAACGGCAGCGCCGGAGTGGGGAAACGGGCAATCGTGGTGGACATCCGGAAAAAGCGGGTGGGGCTCGCGATTGATTCGGTCAGCCATGTGGTGAAAGTCGATGGAAAGGATATCGAGCCGCCCCCTCCGATAGTTAAAGGCATCTCGGGTCGGTATATCGTCGGAATCGCCAAGCTCGCCGAGGGTTTCGTTATCGTGCTCGACATCGAACAGATACTTACCGCGGAAGAGCTTACATCCCTATAGGCCGTACTTTTTCCGGTATTCGTCCAGCGCCCGCCGCATTATGAGCTTCAGCGGTGTGCCCGAGTGCCGGGCGGCCGTCGCACAGTCCTCGTATTCCGGTTGTGCCGTGACCTCGCTGTTGAGAAAATGTCCCTTTTTCATCCTGATCTCATGCCCTTCGACATTCACGCTTACGAACGATCGCTCGAGTTTTTCACGACCGACCACCTGCATGCGAAGTCCGAGCGTCGTTGTCTCGGTATAGATGGTTTTCCGCACCGCGTCGAGCGTCCGGGTCTGCGCGATGACGGTAAGCACGGTCCCCGGGCGGCCCTTCTTCATGTTGACGGACGTAAGATACACGTCGAGCGCTCCCCTCTGCAGAAGAAGGTCGACGAGATGGGGGTATATCTGCGGGTTCATGTCGTCGATGTTGCATTCTATCTGATAGACGTCCTCGACGGCCGAATTTCCCGCATCGAGCAGGAGGGCCCGCGTGTAGCTTGGGAAAGGGTAGTCTCTCGAACCGAAACCGATTCCCGTCCTCCGGACGATTGACACCGGGGGAACGGTCGACTGCGTACCGAGCGCGGTGAGTATCGCCGCCGCGGTGGGCGTCACAAGTTCCCCCTCCCGGCCCGTAAACCGGCACCTGAAGCCTTCCGCCAGCCGGACAACCGCCGGTACGGGTACGGGTATCTCACCGTGCCGTGTACGGATGGTGCCTGTGCCGAAGTAGAAGTCGCTGAAAAACACGCTCCGTACGTCAAGCATGTCCAGGGCTATGCAGAAGGCGACGATGTCGATTATGCTGTCGATGGCCCCGACCTCATGGAAATGGACTTTCTCCATGCTGATGCCGTGCACGGCGGCTTCCGCCTCGGCCAGGCGGATGAATACCCTGACGGCGCGTTCTTTGACCCGTCGGTCCAGCGCGCTCGACTCGATGATCGTCTCGATATCGCCATAGTGGCGCTCGGACCCGGTCTCGGCGCACTGAACGCCGGCCGCCGTCCCGGCCATATGATGTTTCGTTATCTTTTCAGGCGATACGCTCCAGCCGGAAAGAGCGAGTTTCGCAAGCTCCGTCACAAGCGACTCTCGATCCAGTCCCAGGTCGAGAAGCGCGCCGAGGAGCATGTCGCCCGAAGCGCCGAATTGCAAATCGAACACGAGTGTGTGACTCATGGTGTTTGCGCCAGCTTTTCCAGTGTTTTAAGGATCTTGAACGCCAGGAAGGCCGCACCGAAACCGTTGTCGATATTCATTACCGCCACGCCGGGCACGCAGGAGTTCAGCATCCCGAGCAGCGGAGCGAGCCCGCCGAACGCGGCACCGTACCCGGTCGAGGCGGGAACGGCGATTACCGGCGCGGTCACCATCCCCGCGATCACTGAAGCGAGCGCCCCTTCCATGCCGGCGACGACGATAATGACCGCCGCCGCGAGAATCTCATCGCGGTGGTGCATGACCCGGTGTATCCCCGCGACCCCGATATCCTGGGCCATGGAGATATCGAGTCCCAGCATTTTCCCCGTCTCGAGCGATTCGGCCGCCACGGGCAGGTCGGCCGTTCCGGCGGTCGCAACGAGCACCCGGCCCCTGAGGAGCACGGGCGCGTTTTTCAGGAGGCTGATGGTTCGTGCCTCCCCGTTATAGCGCGCCTCCGGTATTGCCCTGCTGACGGCATCGAACGCGTCGGTGTCCGCCCGTGTGGCCAGCAGGTTCGAACCGCGGTCCACGATCGAGCGCGCTATGGCCGCCACCTGGGCGGGCGTCTTCCCCTGGCAGAAGATAACCTCGGGGAAACCCCAGCGGAGTTCACGATGGTGGTCGACCTTGGCGAATGACATGTCCTCGAACGGCAGGTGTTTGAGATAGGCGAGCGCCTCGTCTTCCGAGATCGAGCCGCTTCTGTAGCTTTCGAGCAGTTTTTTGAGGCTTTCGATTCCCATTGTATCAATAAGCGGCGATCAGTATCGTTTCGAACTCGTCGCGGTTCAGGGGACGCGGAGCGTTATCGATGAAGGGATAGCCGATCGCTATTTCCGCGATACGGGAGAATTCTGTTTTGGAGATGTCGAACTGCGAAAGGCGCTGCGGGATGTCCAGGTCTATCTCCAGCTTGCGGACGCCCTCGACCGCTTTGATGGCCGCCTCGATTACGGTGATTTCCCGGACATCCTCGTCCATCACCTTGGACATCTGCACGTACTTCCCGGGAGTGGCGGTAAGGTTGTATTCCATCACATGCGGCAGGAACACCCCCATCGCCTGGTGAACCGGTATGCCCGTCCGCGAGGACAGGGCGAGCGAGAGCGCGAGCGAAAGGGAGAGGCGCGAGACTGAAAAGGCGATGCCGGTCATGACCGAGGCATAGGAAAGGTGTCCCCGTGCCGTGATATTCTGCGGGTCGCGGTAGGCGGCCGGGAGGTTCTTGAAAATAAGGTCGATCGATTTGAGCGCGTAGGTGTTGACCAGGCTGTTGGTGCTTTTCGAGATCACCGCCTCCGTGGCGATCGACAGGGTTGCCGTATTCACCTGGGCGGTCGTATCCTCGTCGATCAGGGCGCTGATCCGGGGATCGACGATGGTGGCCCTGGGGAACATATAGCGGTGGCTGTAGACCCTCTGTACCTCCTGTCGTATATCAGTAAGAAAGAACATGGGCAGAACCTCGAAGCCGAAAGACGGAAAGGCCGGTATGGTGACCAGCGCCACAGGAGGTTGGATCGAGGGGTTTTCGAAGAGGTCTTCGCAGAACAGGTAGTTGCCCGCCAGTACGGCCACGGCCTTGGCGGTATTGAGAGAATCGGTGCCGCCGAATCCGGCTATGACGTCGCAGTGGGTCTTGCGCGCGTAGCTCGCGGCGGTATCGATGTCCTCGGTGTTGGGGGAGTCCGCCATCTCGTCGTAGATGATGAAACCCAGGCCGGCCGTGGCCGCGCTTTTCGCCATTTTTTCGATAGTGTCATGAAAAAGGGCAAGATCTCGGGAGGTTGTTATGAGAAGTATCCGCGATCCGATGGTCTTGAGAATGGCCCCGATAGAGGACATGATGTCCTGCCGGATATATATCTCCGACGGTACATGGAATTCCGGGCTCAGATTCGCTGTTACGCTGGTGGGCATTTCGGTAGATACAAAAAAAGCGGATGTCACTCGCCTCCGCTTTTTCCCTCCGTATCGATCAGATTTGATTCGACAGGTCTATTTTCGAAGCAGGTTCCTCGCGATTTTATCGGCCACCATGGACAGTATCTTGTCGTCCTCGAACTTGTCGTAGGTCCCGTTCTGGATCTGCTCCTTTATCTCCCGCACCCTTTCCGCGCGGATATCCGGGGTTTCCCTGACTATCTGGGTATAGTGGCCTATCTCGGCGGCCTTTTTCCCCTCGGAGGAAATCTGGACCGAGTCAATACGGGTCGTTTCCCTGGTTCGCGATACCGATTTGGTTCCCTTCGGCTCAACGATATTGTTGATGTTCCCGATCTTATCAATAACCATGATTTCTATCCTTTACGGTATTCTGTTTCTAATATCGGTATAATCGGTCTAATCTTTAATATATTTGTACATCCCCGGTCAAATTATATAAAAAAGACGCGAATAGAGCAAGAAATATTTTACTTTTTGACCACCCGGCTTCGGGGGCCCTCAGCCTGCTTCCCCTGTTCCGGCTCATCATCGCTTCCCCGGTTCCAGATAGCGACGGTGAATTCGCCTTTTGCAATAATACTATCGGAACGATCGGCCATATCCTTTACCGGCCCGCTCAGTAATTCCTCGTGCATCTTGGTCATTTCCCTGCCTATCACCATTTCTTCGTCCGGGAAAACCTCGGCTATGGCGGCGAGCAGGCGCCCGATACGGTGGGGAGATTCATAAATCACGATGATTCCCCTGTGCTCACGAAGCTTTTCCAGTTCGCGACGGCGCCTGCCATCCTTTTTGCTGAGAAAACCGGCGAACAACACCGATTTCTCCGGAAAACCCGCTACCGAAACGATCGCTGAAAGAGCTGAGGGGCCGGGAATGGGGACTATGTCGATTCCGTGGCCCCTTGCCATTGCCACGAGCCGGCTGCCTGGATCGGATACGGCCGGAGTGCCGGAATCGGTGAGATAGGCTATCGATGAGCCTTCGTGAAGGCGGCTGATGGCACCCGCTATGCGCTCGTCGGACGAGTGGGCGTGAAGGGAGAGCAAGGGGATGCTGATGCCATAGTGATTGAGAAGTTTTCTGGTCTGGCGGGTGTCCTCGCAGTAGACGTACGCGGCATCCTCTTTCAGGATGCGCAGCGCCCGAAGAGTGATGTCCTCGAGATTGCCGATCGGCGAGGCGATGACATAGAGCGTTCCAGTTTTCCGTACCACCTTTCCCATGATTGTCCTCCCGCAATTCACCGTTTCACCACCGCACTGTGGCGCGGTTTGTTTTCGTTGTCCCGGCTTTCAGTCTTCAGGGTTTTCGAACTCGCCTTTCTCGAAGCGATCGACGAGGTCGTTCGCTTCGAGAAATGACATGGAGCGCACGAGCGCGCCGCGCAGCCGCGCGGCGTTCCTGAACCCGTGGAAATACCTGGCAAGGTGTTTGCGCATCAGTATGATCCCGGCCTCCCCGTAAAACTCGTTCATGAGGGCCAGGTGGATGCGAACCTCTCCGGCAAGCTCGGAGGCCGATGGCGACTTCCCGTTGAATATCCAGGGATTGCCCACGGCGGAGCGTCCAATCATCACCGCGGCGCAACCCGAGGTTTTAAGACGGTAGAGCGCTTCCTGGTGGGACTGGATGTCTCCATTTCCGATAACGGGCAGCTTCGACGAGGCGGTTATGGCGGAAATCGCCTCCCAGTCGGCGCTTCCCGTGTATTTCTGCGCGCGCGTGCGGCCGTGAACGGCGATAAGGGATACGCCCGCGTCTTCGAGGCGCGGGACCAGTTCGCGGTAGTTCCTGGTGGACTCGTCCCAGCCGATCCTTATCTTGACGGATACTGGAAGCCGTACGGCCGCGGTCACCGCTGAGGCTATCTCGCCGGCAAGCGCCGGATCTTGCAAAAGCCCGGCGCCCGATCCGCCCGAGCATACCCGTGGCGCACAGCATCCCATATTGATATCGATGAGATCGGGACCGAGCTGTTCAACGCGCCGCGCGGCCTCGGCCATTACGTGCGCTTCCTTTCCGAAGAGCTGGATCGCGATCGGGCGCTCCTCCGGGTGATAGCGCATGAGATCAAAGGTTTTGCGGTTGCCGCGCGTAATGCCCTCGGCGCTGATGAGCTCGGTATATACCAGCGCGGCCCCGTGGCGGCGCGCGATGCGGCGAAACGGCGAATCGGTGAAACCGGCCATCGGGGCGAGCACCGACCTTCCGGTGATGTCGGGCGTTTTCATCACGCGCGCCCCCCGGAGAGCTCCCGCACGTAGATGAGCTTGCCGTCACCCCGCGAGTAGAAATCCCTCAGATATGCCTCCTGCCTGTAGCCGCAGCGTGTATAAAATCCCTGCGTGGAGGCGTACTGTTCGCGCGATGAGGTCTCGATATAAAGGCGCCGCCCCCCCATGGATGCGACGATCCGTTCCGTCCGCTCCAGCAGTTCGCGCCCGAGGCCGCGACCGCGCAGATATTCATCGATCGCGATCCAGTACAGGTCGTAGCTCGACTCGGTCGCGGGTATGGGGCCGAAGCAGGTGTAGCCCCGCATGCCCGCGGGCGAGTCGGCGAAGAGGAAGTGATATCCGCTCGCGTCTCCGCGCGCGATGCGTTCGTCGATGAGCTCGACCGCGATTTCGATCTCCTCGCGCGAAAAGTAGCCCGAGGATTCGACTATCCTTCGTATTTCGTGCGGGTCGTCGGCGCGGACCTCCCGGCGGAATGTCGCGCCCGTGTTCGGATCAATCGCCATTGGAGCCGTTCTCCCCGTCGAGCGCGCGGACACGCTCGATTTTTCTGGCGTAGGCGCCTTCCCACAGGCCGATGAAAAACGCGCGGGCGTTTGCCGGAAGCGAGCGTATCCGGTAGCCTCCCTCCTGGGCTACCAGTATCGGGATGCGCAGGGAGCCGATCATGTACCCGTTGTTCTCGAAGTCGGCGGCCGAAAGCGGCCATGAGCCCGTCGGATCCCCCCTCGACGTGTCGAATCCCAGGGCCAGTACCAGGAAGGAGGGGTTGAAGGAGATGATCCGTTTGATCGCACGGCCCAGGGCGTTGCGATAGTCGTCGGAGGTGATGGTTTCCGCGAGCGGGATGTTGAGGTTGAAGCCCTCTCCCTCCCCCTCGCCGCGCTCGTCGGCGAAACCGCTGAAGTAGGGATAGGCGTGCTGGGGATGGCCGTGTATGGAGACCGTCAGCACGTCGCTTCGCCGGTAGAATATCTCCTGTGTGCCGTTGCCGTGATGGTAGTCGATGTCGAGCACGGCGATTTTGCCGTGCTTTGAAAGGTACTGCGCGGCGATCGCGGCCGAATTGAAATAGCAGAAGCCTCCGAATACGCGCCGCTCGGCGTGATGTCCCGGCGGGCGTACCAGCGCGTAGGAGATGCGGTATCCCTGGAGCAGCGACTGCGCCGCGGTGAGGGCGCAGTCCACCGAGCGCTTGGCCGCGATGTAGGCGTTGCGGTTGATCGGCGTGAAGGTGTCGATGCAGTAATAGCCGGCGCGCAAGGGCAATTCCCTGGGCGGGCGCGCCCCGTTGCGGACCGGGAAAACGTAGGGATAAACCGATTCGTCGGGCTGGATGAGCGTGCACACCCGTTTCAGGTAATCGACGAATTCGCCGTTATGCACGGCCTTCAGCATGCGCTCGGGAAAGCTCCGGGGAGGGATCTCGTGGAAAATGCCGATGCCGTTTATTCCGTCCAGGATGGACTTTATGCGCACCGGGGACTCGACGTAGCCGCGGTCGTGCACGTGGTGTATCATGTGGCGGTCGTTTATCACCAGGGCGATGCTCCGGTCGATCGAGAGCACGGGTACGCGCCTCGGTGACTGTTCCTTTTTAATGTAACGGGGCGGCCGTATGCGGACGGGATCGTCATTGAACGAGCCGACGACCATGTCGATATAGCCCGGAGGGCAGGACCGGCCGTATTTTCGCTCGAGTATGGCGCGCACGATGGCCCGGGCGTCCGCGAGCGGCAGGGGCCGCTCCTTGCTGAGCGGATCGTACACCAGGTACGGGGCGGAGCCGCCGGGCTCGAGCGGGGTCTCGTACAGGGTGCCGGTGACCGGGCGGGCCCCGAAACGCTCGTAGAACTTCAGCCGGGCCTGATTCTGGCGCATGTTGTCGGGGCTGGTGACGAGCCTGATATCGTCGGGAAGGCATTCGAAAAAAAGACCTCTGGCGTCGAGCAGCAGGGCCTCGTCGCGGACGTGCTGGTACAGGACTCCCCCCAGTCCCCCGCCGCTGCCGCCCTTCTGGACGGATATGAAATCGAGGAAACAGAATCCGATGTCCGGAGCGTGCTGGAGCAGGGCGAATCCCTTGACGGTTCCGCGCGTATCGTCCGCAACGAAGATGATTGAGCGGAAGCGATACTTGAGAGGATTTTTAAGCTCCCCTGGAAGGCGATCGATCGCCTCCTCGCCGATGCCGCCGAACTGCGCGCGCAGAATCTCCTGGACCTGCTCCACGGCCTTCAGGTCGATTTCGGTGGTGGTGTCGTATATGCGCCTGATGCGAAACACTGTGCGATTCCGTCGATATGTCCCTGTGGTTTCTAAAAAACGCCGATGATCCGGCCGATCATCGCGTCGTACGAGAGCCCGGCCGCGAGCGCCGCCGCCGTGAAGCCGCCGTCCGGCGTAAGGCACGGGTTCGCGTTGACCTCCAGTATCCACGGCGTGCCGTCCGGGTCAACACGGAAATCCACCCGGGCGTATCCGCGCATGCGGAAGAAACGAAAGCAGTCGAGCGCCATCGAATCAAGCCGTGAGAGGAGGGTCCGGTCTTCCGGAGGGAAATCGAAGGTGCGCGGCGTGTTAACGTATTCAAAGCTGTCTTCCAGCCACTTGGCGCGATAATCGACGATCTTCAGCTTCTCCGGCGGATAGTTCCTGAATACGATCTCCGCCGGCGGGAGAACAACGGGCCCGTCCGGGCCCGCGAGTACCGACAGGTTGAACTCGCGGCCGTCGACGTAAGCCTCCGCGAAACAGTCGCTCCCATGCGAAGGCGCACGACGCTCCATGCGGGCAAGGAGCTCCGTCCGGTCATTCGCGTGTACCACCGAATCGTCCGTAATGCCCGCGGAGGCATGGTCCCTGATCGATTTTATGATATACGCACCGGGCCGGAAGCCTGTCTCCCCGTCCCCCTCGATGGTGACGAATGGAGGCGTGGGGAGTCCCTCCGCGCGCATGAGGCGCTTTGCAATGACCTTGTGTGAGGTAAGAAAGATCGCCTCGGTCGACGAACCGGTATAGGGGAGCCCCATTACATCGAGGAGGGCCGGGGCGAGATGGATCAGGCGGTCCTGTCCGTCCACCGCTTCAACGAGGTTGAATACGAATTCCGGGCCGATCTCCGCGATGCATGCGCGCGCCTCATGCATGTTGAGGCTGAATTCCACGGGAATCGGGTCGTATCCCAGGTTGGCCAGTGCCGCCGAAACGGAGCCGACCTGGATGAGGGTGTCCTGCTCGTCGGGGGGGGCGTTCGGCGATATCTCCGCGTGGAGTATGACGGCTTTTTTCATGCGGTTCCCCGCTTCAGGCGCGTGCCCGGCTGATGTGAGAGGAGGCGGCCGTACCGAGGCGCAGGAGAGCCGAGTCCATTATCGATCGGATCAGCCCGGCGTAGTCCATCCCCGCGAGCGTGGCGATGATGGGCAGGTCGGAATGAGTCGGGTGCAGTCCCGCGAGGGGGTTTACTTCCATGAAGCCAGGCACGCCATCGGCGTTTGAGCGCAGGTCGATCCGGCCGGCGTCGCGGCATTCGAGTCCGCGCCAGGCGGCAAGGGCGAATTCCGCGGCCATTCGGGCCTCGGGATCATCGGCGAGCCGGTAGCTTACGCGCTCTTCGCAGAGCTCCTTGTTGGAAAGGGAATATACCGCCGCTTCGGCTTTGCTGTTGAGAATGATCTCGGCCACCCCGATAACGCGGGCCTCGTCACCCGTGCCGACGATGCCCGCGGTGAATTCCCTGCCGGGAAGATAGGTTTCGACGAGAACGGGCTGGCGGAAACGCTCCAGGAGCTCGCTGACGACCGTTCCCAGTGACTGACAGTCGTTGATGACCGAAGCGGCGCTCACTCCCTTGCCTGTCCCTTCCGCGAGGGGTTTGGCGAAAACCGGGAATGGCAGGTCGATCGATTCGATGTCGGCCGCGGAGCGGACGCAGGCGAAATCGGGCGTTGGAACGCCCAGATCGCGCACCACGCGCTTGCAGAGCGCTTTATGCATGGTGAGCGCGAGCACGGAGGTATCGGAGAAGGTGTAGGGAATGCGGTACGCGTCGAGCAGCGCCGGAACCTGGGCCTCCCGGGCGATGCCGTACAGTCCCTCGGTGATGTTGAACACCATGTCCCAGCGACTGCCGTCGAGCAACCGCGGGATGAGCGCCCCCAGGTGCCCGATCCGCTCGGTCCGGAAGCCCAGAACCCGGAGCGTCGAGTCTATCGCGTCGATCGTCTCGATGCTGTCGAATTCGGCGATCTCCTCCTCCCCGTATCCCATCGCCCGGTAATCGTCGCGGAGATCGTAGACGAGAGCGACGCGCACTAGCGGTTCTCCATGCTGCAAATCCCCGTATCGGCCGTGTCGGGATAGCGGAACAGGAGGTTCTCGTAGTTGCGGAGCACGATGTCGTCGCCCTCGCGGCCGGCAAGGTATTCCGGCAGAAGCGGTATCTTGCCGCCGCCTCCCGGCGCGTCGATTACGTATGTTGGAACGGCGAAGCCCGTGGTATGGCCCCGAAGCCCCCGTATCATGTCGATTCCCTTCTCCACGGTGGTTCGGAAGTGTGATGAGCCGACAATCGGGTCACACTGGTAGAGGTAGTAGGGGCGGACGCGGGCACGCAGGAGACCGTGATACAGCGCGCGCAGGGTTTCAACGCTGTCGTTGATTCCGGCCAGGAGCACCGTCTGGCTTCCAAGCGGGATCCCGGCGTCGGAAAGCCGCGCGAAGGCCTCCACGGCCTCGATCGTGAGCTCGTCCGGGTGAGTACAGTGTACGTTCATCCACAACGGATGGTAACGTTTGAGCATCCTGGTCAGGTTGGCGGTGATGCGCTGGGGCAGCACCATGGGAACTTTCGTCCCGATACGGACAATCTCGACATGTGGAATGCGGCGAAGACGTATGAGCAGCCATTCGAGCTCGTCGTCGGGCAGGGTGAGCGGATCGCCGCCGGAAAGAAGGACGTCCCGGATCTGCGGCATGGCCTCGATGTAGGCCAGGGACTTCTCCCACTGTCTCCTGGAGCACGATTCGCCAGCGGAGCGGCCCACCATGCGCGAACGGGTGCAGTAACGGCAATAGGTCGAGCAGAAATCGGTCACGAGGAAGAGCGCGCGGTCCGGATAACGGTGAACGAGGCCGTGCACGGGGCTGTCCGATTCCTCTCCGAGCGGATCCTCGGACTCGCCGCGGGACTTGAAGAGCTCCGCGGTAACGGGCACCACCGACCTTCGAAGGGCCTGGTCGGGATTGTCATGCTCGAGAAGGCTCGCGTAATAGGGGGTGATGGACAGCGGCATGGCCCCGTTTCGCGAATTGAGCGCGTGATGCTCGTCTTCGGACAGCTTCAGGATTCCCGAAAGTGCCGACGCGTCGCGGATTCGATTGCGCAGCTGCCATTTCCAGTCGTTCCACTCCGCGGCCGTGGCGTTTGGAAAATGTTTCTTTCGGAAGCTTCGGGTTTTGGGACTGGAAATGAACCTGGTGTAATGAATCACCAGCCTGGCGGGTTCCGGAACAAGGTCTCCGGAGTCGTCGACGGGATCGAGAGTGGATAGGGAGGGAGGCTCCTCCGCGTCACACTGCTCCTCCTCCTTGCCTTCGGGGTGCGCGACAAACGCGCTCGGAGGTTCTCCCGCTTCTCCGGAGAGTTCAGTCTCTAAAAGTGAGGGCGTATCCTGCATTCACGTGCTCCTTGTTCATATGGTCTTTTGCGACATAACGCAAAAATCCATCTTTTTTTTTAGTGAGTCGAAAGGGCATTACTATAAAAATTCCCAGATGTCAACCTGTATTCGTCCTCCGGACGCGAAATAGAAATTTTTTTTCAATTTCTCCGCTTATGATATCTCACTTTATCTGTTCGACAATATTTCACGGAGTTGTAGCGAATTTTATGAACGGCGCACAGTCGCCGCATCCGTCGAAACGCATTGTCCGCGCCGCGGATCATACGGCGGGATGGCACGGATCCGCCGCGGCCGAATTCCAGGATGGTGCGCTTCTCCCGCTCTTTGGGGAGCGGATGTCGCCGGCGGGCACGCCCGGACGGTTTGATGACGCGGCACAGGAGGCGGGGGCCGGGGATACATCACGCTTCCCGCCATCCGGTTCCGGGATTTCGTCCGGTTTCCGGATTGCACGACGTGATGACTCCCCGGAATAACCCTGAAATATGATGAGCACGGAATCTTCCGGCCAGCGTCCCGATCGAAATGCTGAAGCACGGGCCACGGATTGATTCCGGGGCCCCCCGGGGTCGCGCGTAGACAAAGATGCGCGGACCCGGATGGTATTTTTCTTGCAATAGTCGGATATCGGGCGTAGAAAGAATCGCGCCCGACGCGCTTGGGCACGACGTGCCCCACCATCTTACACGAGGAGACGCTCGATGAGAATGCTGAAACCCCTTCTGGCAGCCGTAATCATCCTTCTCTCCCTGCCGCTGTACGCCGGGGAGAAGCTCATAACCATCATACATACCAACGACCTGCATTCACACCTGATGGGTTTTTCGCCCGAGCTCGACTATACGCCCGAAAAAACCGGGGACGACGCCACACTGGGCGGCTGGGCCAGGCTCGCGACGGTCATCAGGACCGAGAGGGCCGCGCGAACCAACCCCTCGCTGGTGCTGGATGCCGGCGATTTCACCATGGGATCGCTCTTTCACATGCTGGCGCGCGATGAGGCGATCGAGCTTTCCCTCATGAAGCGCATGGGTTACGACATGGTCACTCTCGGCAATCACGAGTTCGACCTCATGCCGGGCGGGCTTGCCCGGATTCTGGCCGCCGGTGCGCGCAACGGCATGCCCGAAGTCGTCTTCTCATCGGCGAAATTCAGCGCCGAGAGCGAGAAAGACGACACGCTCGAGGCGGCTTTCAAGAGGGGCCTGGTAAAGCCGTACACGGTAAAGACCATAAACGGCATAAAGATCGGATTTTTCGGGATTATCGGCGAAGTGGCCATCGGTGACGCGCCGTTCGCCTCGCCGGTGAAATTCACGCCTCCGGTGGAAGCAGCGCGGGAGATGGTTAAGCTCCTCCGGGAGCGGGAAAAGGTCGACATGGTGATCTGTCTCTCGCACAGCGGGCTGTTCGAGGGCTCCAAATCCGAGGACGAGGTGCTGGCCCGGGAAGTGAAGGGCATCGACATCATCATAAGCGGCCATACCCACACGCTGCTGGAGAAGCCGCTGCTTGTAAACGGTACCATCATCGTGCAGGCCTGGGAGTACAGTAAGCGGGTGGGCGTGCTCGATGTGGCCTGGAACAACGGCAGGGCCTCCGTCAAAAACTACAAGATGATAACGGTCGACGATTCCATCCCCGCAGACCGGGAAATACAGCGGAGAATCGACTCGTATATCGGCGACATTGACCGCCGGGTGCTGAAGGAATACGGCCTGTCCTACTGGAAGGTGATCGCCCGCACGGGCTTCGACATGCCGATCGTGGAGGACGAGTCGCCGATCGGCAATCTCATCGCCGACTCCATCCGCTGGTACGTGAACAGGTACGATTACGATCCCGCCGATCCGGCCACTAAGGTTGTGGCGTCGATCGAGGCGAACGGGGTAATCCGCGACAGCCTGCTCAGGGGCAAAACCGGGAGGCTCGCCGTGGCCGACATCTTCCGGACCATCCCGCTCGGGATCGGTATGGACGACACCATGGCGTATCCGCTTGTCTCGTGCTATCTCTACGGGTCGGAATTAAAAAAGGCCATGGAGATCCTCACCAGCATCTATCCCCTCAAGGGAAGCTCCTATTTCCTGCAGATTTCGGGCATACGCTTCACCTACAATCCCCGCCGCGCCATATTCGATCGTGTCACCGAGGTCTGGACAGGTTCCGAGGAGGATGGATACGTGCCCCTGGACTACTCGCCGTCGAACAAAACACTGTACCGTATCGCCGCCAACATCTATGATACGACCTTCCTCAAGGTGATAGGCGGGTTTACGTTCAATATCCTCACCATCGTCCCCAAGGACCGCCAGGGGAATCCCATCAGCGACCTGGTCGCCCATCGTGTCGACGCGGACAAGCGCAAGCCCGGCATACAGGAACTCAAGGAATGGGTCGGCGTGATGGAATTCATTAAAGGATTTCCCGATCTGGACGGTGACGGGCTGGCCGATGTACCCGAAAAGTACCGGGCGGGACTGGGGAGGATCGTCAGCGTGCCAAGCCTCAACCCGTTCAACCTGTTGTCGCGGGGCACGACCGTTACGTGGGTGATGTTCGGGATTTTTGTGCTCGTCCTGTCGCTCCTTGCCCTGGTTGCGAGGTTTCTCATTAAAAAATTCCGGAAACGCTGAAAACTTTTAATAAAAGGCCCTGCCCGTTCGTATTAATTGCAGGGTGCGTAGGATTGCCGCGGAGGATGTTGCGGGTGCCGCGGGCGACCCCGGGGAGTGCCGGGCCGGTCCCGGAGCCTCGCGGCCGGCCCGGCGTATACCGCGGCCTTTTCCGCGGCCGTTTTTTTCCACCCCGACATGTCTGGATTATCGGATGGGGCGGATGCTGGCAGGTGCTGTTTCAGTCGCGGTGCAGGGTATCGAGGCGGTCATCGTCGAGGTGGAGGTCGATATCGTAAAGGGCCTTCCCGGCTTTACCATCGTGGGCCTTCCCGATTCCACCATCAAAGAGGCGCGCGAGCGCATCCGCTCTGCCGTCGAAAACTCCGGGTTCGAGTTTCCGCCGAAGAACTTCGTGGTGAACCTCGCGCCGGCCGGTTTCCGGAAGCAGGGAGCGAATTTCGACCTTCCCATCGCGATGGCCATACTCGCGACGACCGGCCAGATTGACTGCGATTATTCATCCATCCCGATGG
>CAZVEG010000003.1:64307-82163 GCA_964625625.1 uncultured Leptospirales bacterium
GGATCAAGCCCGTGCGCGGGGCGATCGCCATGGCGATCGGCCTCTACCGGGCGGGATACCGTCGCGTCATCGTGCCATTCGACAACCGCTGCGAGGCCGCCGCGATCGAGGGGATAGAGGTGTACCCGGCGCGCACCATCAGGGAGGCGATCGGGATCTGCGGTGGCGGATGTGCTCCGTTCGCCGGCACCGGTGAGCAGAGGCCGCCGCGACGGTATCACCATGATTTCGGCGATGTCCGCGGACAGGAGACCGCCAAGCGCGCGCTCGAGATCGCCGCCGCCGGGCACCATAACGTTCTGCTGTACGGACCGCCCGGCTCGGGTAAGACCATGCTGGCGAAAAGGCTGCCCTCGCTTCTGCCGGAAATAACCCGCGAACAGGCGATCGTCACCACGATGATCCATTCGGTCGGAGGGACGCTTCCGCCGGGTTCGGGGCTCATCCTCTCTCCGCCCTTCCGCTCGCCGCACCACACGGCCTCCGACGTGGCGCTGGTCGGGGGAGGCCGCCTGCCCTCGGTGGGAGAGGTCTCGCTGGCGCACAACGGGGTACTCTTCCTCGACGAGTTCGTGGAATTCCCCGGGAATGTGCTGCAGGCGCTCCGGCAGCCGCTCGAGGACTGCGAGATCACGGTATCGCGCGCTTCGGGGAGCGCCACCTATCCGGCGGATTTCATGCTGGTCGCCGCGAGCAATCCCTGCCAGTGCGGATACCTTTTCGATCCGGAGATTCCCTGCAAATGCTCCCCGTTGAAGGTGGAAGGCTATTTCAGGAAGATCGCGGGTCCCATCCTGGACCGCATCGACATCGAGGTGCTGGTGCCCAGGGTGCCCTGCCGCGACCTGCTCGACAACGCCAGGAGCGAGTCCTCGGCGGACATCCGGGAGCGCGTCGACCGGGCACGGGATATCCAGAGAAAACGCTTCGCCGGCGGGCGGACCGTTTATAATTCGCGCATGACCAACGATGAAATAAAAGAGCATTGCGCCGTCGATCCGGAAAGCGAACGGATATTCGAATCGGCAGTGAAGACCATGAACCTCTCGGCGCGCTCTTTCTTCCGGGTGCTCAAGGTGGCGCGTACCATCGCCGATCTTGCGGGGAGCCCATCCATAAGCAAAGGGCACCTGCTGGAAGCCCTCTCGTACAAGAACCTCCAGCGGCACTACGACGTATAATCACGCCTTCGGAGAAATATACATGGTTATGGCCGCGCGGACCACTTCGGTTCCGGCCGTGTCGGTGACGCTTACGATAACCGGGAAGTCCTTCTTCGTGTCAAGGCCCGCGGTCTCGATCGAGCAGCGCGCGGTGAGGTCCGTGCGCGCGAGCTTGAGATATTCGATGTTCATGCTCCGCGGAATCCAGCGCATCTTCGGCGGCAGGCTTACGTCGAGTGTCATGCCGGCGACGAGCTCGCAGAGGTTGCCCATGGCGAGCGCGTGCACCGTGCCGAGATGGTTCTGCACGCGGCGGCGCTTCCTCATTCGTATCTCGCCGTAGCCCGGCCGGAGCTCCGCGAAGCGCGGACTGATCGTGCCGAAGTAGGGCGCCTTGAAACATACGAGCCGTGAAAAAAGCGATTTTCCGAAAGGCAGGTTCGCGAAACGGTTGTACAGGGACAGTGCGTTGCTCATGATCTGTTTTCCTCCATTCGTTCTGGTCGCGGCGTGCGTCTATCTGAATTTATCGAAGAAGGCGGAGAGTATTCTCGTGAATACTTCTATCTCCTCCGGGCTGAATCCCTCCCTGATCGCCTCGTTGGTCTTCCGTGCGACTCTCGCCGCCCTGGCGGCTTCGTCCATTCCCTGACCGGTTATGGCGATCAGCGACTGGCGCCGGTCTTCCGGGTTCGGCGTGCGCCTCACGAGACCCTGGCGCTCCATGCGGTCGACCAGGCCGGTTATCGCGGAATTGTCGATGTCGAGCAGGCGGCCGAGCTCGTTCATGGGGCGCGCGTCGCGCTGCTTCAGGAGAAAGAGGATGCCCATCTGGGCCGGCGAGACGCCCACGCCCGCGGAAGCGAATTCCCGTTTAAGGTGGTTTTTCAACCTGTGCTGGGCGCGCGAGAGCAGGTAGAGCAGCCGGTCTTCCATCGTTCAATCCCCCGATTTATGGTTGATATATCAATTATTTATATCTCAACTATATGTCAAGCGTTATACTGCGGGGAGGCGCCTGCTTTAACGGGATATGCCGGCTTTCACCCCGCGCGTGAGAGCTCAGCGCGATACCGGTTCATTATCGTAAACCCTTATGTGCGGGGTGATGGTGACGGTTGTGTGAATCAGGCCCTGATGCAGCGTACGAGGTGGCCTTTGCGCGGGACGAGCGGGATCGGGGCACGGAGACATTCATCGGCCGCCTTGAAGCAGCGGGGATGAAAGGCGCACCCGGCCGGCCGTTCGGAAAAGACCGGCACCATGCCGGGGATGGTCGCGAGCCGGCGTACGCGCTTGCCTATGCGGGGGATGGCCTCGAACAGGCCGATGGTGTAGGGATGCAGGGGGGAGTCGAAGAGCTGGCGTACCGTGCCGGACTCCACGATCTCGCCGGCGTACATGATCGCGACGTCGTCGGCGATGTTCGCTACCACGCCAAGGTCGTGCGTGATGAGCAGAAGCGACATTTTCCGCTCGCGCTGAAGATTGAGCAGAAGATCGAGTATCTGGGCCTGGATCGTCACGTCGAGCGCCGTGGTGGGCTCGTCGGCGATGAGTATCGACGGGGAGGTGGAGAGCGACATGGCGATCATCACGCGCTGGCGCATGCCGCCCGAAAGTTCGTGCGGATACGCCGAACAGCGTCGGGCCGGGTCCCCGATGCCGACGCTCGCGAGGAGATCGACGGCCCTGTCGCGCGCCTGCGCTTCCGACATTCCCAGATGGATGCGCAGCGGCTCCGCTATCTGGTAGCCCACGGTGAGCACCGGGTTGAGCGAGGTCATGGGTTCCTGGAAGATCATGGCGATCTCCCTGCCCCGAACGGCCGTCATTTCATCCTCCGGAAGCGAAAGCAGGTCCCTTCCCCTGAAATCAACGCGCCCGGACGCTATCACTCCCGGCGGCCGGATAAGGCGAAGGACCGAATGGGCGGTTACGGATTTCCCGCAGCCGGACTCGCCGACAAGTCCCATGGTTCGCCCTTCTCTCAGGGAGAAGGACAGATCCCTTACCGCGAGGAGCTTTCCCCCCGAAAGTTCGAAGTGGACATTGAGCATGTCTATAGTGAGGATGGCGGGATTTTTATGACCCGCCGGCTCTCTGTTTCCAGCGGTTTTAACCGGGGGCTTTCGGGCGGTTTTCATGTGATATTTCTGCTGCGTCGTGTTATTTCGAAGCCATCGGCGACGAGCCGGTCGTGGATGTGATCGAAGTCCGCGTCCGCGATCTTGAACTTGTATATGGTGGGCCTGCTGTAGGCCAGGATCTCGAGCCGGGATATGTCGACCACCTGAAGGAGACCGGGGCCGACCTGCATCGGACGCTTTTCCCTCGTTTCGGCGAAGGCGAGCTTCGTTATGCCGAGGCGCTTTATGTCCTCCAGAAAGTGCTCAAGCCTGTCGTAGCATATTTCACGCTGCATATATTCCTCCCGGCGACGGTCGGGCACCGCCGATGGTTTCAGTTGGTCTGGCGTTCCGATACGCGTATGCCGCCCGCGCTGAAGTAGACCATGTAATAGCCGTTCCTCCTGCGGAACTGGTCTTCGCGGTTGAACCCTCCGCTTCCCGCCGTCACGCAGAGGATGTCGCCGCTCCTGGCCGTATGGGCGACCGCGGGCTGTCCCGAGAACACGGCCTTTACGGGATACTTCGCGAGCAGGGACAGGATTTCCGCCGCCCCTTCCACAGGCGTTGAAGTTTCGTGCTTCGGTGGAAGCAGGGAGTGGTGGGTGAAGACGAAAATCGCCGGGGCATGTCTGTACTGCTCCAGGTCCGCCTCGATCCAGGCGCGCTGGCCGGCGCTTATGGTCCCCGGCCCGGGGTCGGTTGTATCGAGCACGATGAAGTGGACGCTGCCGTAGTTGAACGAATAATAAGGCTCGCGTCGCAGGTGCTTGCGATACAGGTCCGCCGAGTCGTTGTACGTATCCATGTCGCCCTTTACGGTGTAAACGATGGAGCGTATGGCGCGGCAGGCGGTCGAGAACTCGCGGTACTGGCGGGCGACGTCGCTTTCCTTTATGCCCATCCACTGCCTTCCGCCGTACACCATGTTCCCGAGGTGAACGGTGAATACCGGGTTGTCGTTGTTGATGCGCGCGAACGTCTCGGCGACCCGCGGACTCATCGTTCCGAACGGCGATTCGGGGAGGGTGTTTCCGGTGAGCGCGAAGGTGATATCGTCGGCCTCCCGTTCTGCGAGCGGTCGCGCGCAGGCGCCGGCGAAAATCAGGGCCAGCGCGAGGCAGGCGACCCCGAAAGCCGCCCGGGGGCCGGCGTATCGCGCGCGTGTGGTGCGAGGCCGATCCATGGCCTCATTAGCCGCGCGCGCCGGGAATCTGTCAAGTAAAAGCGGGCATAAAAATCTTGACTATACCCGGGGTGCTTCCTTTAATGCACCCATAAATCGGCAGAGCCATACCTCCGGGGAGCCGCGACATGAACACCTGCACCATCAGCGAAGCCATAGAAGAAATCCGTAACGGGCGAATGATAATCCTGGTCGATAACGAAGACCGCGAAAACGAGGGAGACCTCGTCGTCGCCGCCGAGTTCTGCACGCCCGAGATCGTCAACTTCATGGCGACCTATGGCAGAGGGCTCATCTGTATATCGATGACGCAGGAGAGGCTCGAGGCGCTGGGGATTTCGCTCATGGTGCCCGAGAACTCCGACAAGTTCTGCACGGCGTTCACCGTTTCGGTCGACGCGAAGGAGGGGACCACCACCGGCATCTCCGCCTTCGACCGCGCGCGCACGGTAAGCGTGCTGATAGATGAAACCTCGGGGCCCGCCGACCTGAACAGGCCCGGCCATATCTTTCCGCTGGCGGCAAAGAAGGGCGGGGTGCTCGTACGGGCCGGCCATTCGGAGGGTTCGCTCGACCTTGCGCGCCTCGCGGGCCTCAAGTCGGCCGCGGTCATCTGTGAGATACTGAACGACGACGGAAGCATGGCGCGTCGTCCCGACCTCGATAAATTCGCCGAGAAGCACGCGCTCAAGATCGCCACCATCGCCGATCTTATCAAGTACCGCCAGCACAAGGAGCGCCTGGTGCGGCGCGTTTCGGAGGCGCAGCTTCCCACCGATTTCGGGGACTTTAAAATCTTCGCGTACGAAACCGACGTTGACAGCGCGACGCACGTGGCCCTGGTGAAGGGAGACGTGACCGGGCGTGAGAACGTGCTGGTGCGCGTCCACTCCGAGTGCCTGACCGGCGACGTCTTCGGCTCGCTCCGGTGCGATTGCGGCTCGCAGCTGCACCGTGCGCTGGAGATGGTCAACTCCGAGGGCGTGGGCGTGGTGCTCTATATGCGCCAGGAGGGCCGCGGCATAGGCCTCGGCAACAAGCTCAAGGCGTACCATCTCCAGGAGCAGGGGCTCGATACCGTCGAGGCGAACATAAAACTGGGCTTTCCCGCCGACCTCCGGGATTACGGTATCGGCGCGCAGATCCTGGTCGATCTGGGCCTGCACACCATACGGCTTATCACCAACAACCCGAAAAAGGTCATCGGCCTCGAGGGATACGGTCTCGAGATCGTCGGGCGCGTGCCGCTCGAGATACCCCCCGTCAAGGAGAACCTCCATTACCTGAGGACCAAGAAGGAGAAGATGGGCCACATCCTCTCCGGCAAGTACGACAAGGAAATCGGGTCCTGATGGAGAACGGCGTCTCGCGATCGGTTGTCATCATAGACGATGACGAGGTGATCCGCTACACCCTTCAGAAAAAACTTTCGAGAATGGGATACAACGTTATCTCGCTCGAGCGCGCGGAAGACATGATCTACCTCCTGAAGAACGAGAACAAGGAGGTGGATCTCATCATAACCGACGTGAAGCTCAAGAAGATGGACGGTATCGAGCTTCTGCGCCACGTCAACGCGCTCGAGAATCCCATCCCGGTGCTCGTCATCACGGGCCAGGGGAATATCGAGGACGCCATCAGGGCCCTGCGTTACGGCGCCTGCGATTTCATCCGCAAACCCTTCGACATCAACGAGGTCGCCTCCGCCGTGCGCGGCATACTGCGGCGCAAGCAGGAGCAGAAGCTCGTCGGCAGCTCGGCGAAATATCTTCTCCGGGAGATGCGCTCATACAGGATACCCACCGACGCGACCCTGTGCAACGTCATCTCATATATCCTGACCAAAAACCTGGCCCCCGCCGGCATGTGCAATCATACCACCGCCGAAAACCTCGCGCTCGCGCTCCGCGAGGCGCTGTCGAACGCCATGTTCCACGGCAATCTCGAAATACCCTCGCGTCTCAGGGAAGAAGCGGGCATAAAGGGGTTCAACGAGGAGATCGAGCGCAGAAAAGGCGATTCCCTGCTGGGCGCCCGGACGGTGGTGGTGGACTACGAGCTTACCCCGGAGTTCGTCGAATACACTATCGAGGACGAGGGTCCGGGGTTCAATTACCGTGACCTCCCCGATCCCCGGGACCCGGAAAATTTCTTCAAGGACAGCGGAAGAGGCCTGCTCATCATCCGGATCCATATGGATGAGGTGGAGTGGAACGACAGGGGGAACCGTATCCGGATGAGAAAGTACAGAATCGAGCGAAACAATGGAGCCTGAAGGAGAAGCGGCATGTATTATACGATAAAGTGGAACGGCGATTCGGTGTCGATGCTCGACCAGCGCCTGCTGCCGATGGAAGAGGTTTATCGCACCTATCCCAATTATCACGATGTCGCCGAGGCGATAACCGACATGGTGATCCGCGGGGCGCCCGCGATAGGCATCGCGGCCGGCATGGGGATAGCCCTCGCGGCCAAAAAGATGGAAACATCCGACACCGCGGCCTTTAAAAAGGAGATGGAAGGCGTCTTTACCGTTTTCGGTAAAACCCGCCCGACGGCGGTCAACCTGTTCTGGACCATCAACCGGATGCGCGGCATCCTCGAGGGCCTCAATAACATCGACGAGATCAGGCAAAGCCTGGAGGCGGAGGCGGTCCGTATATTCGAAGAGGACGTGAAGATCAACAGGCAGATAGGCAAAAACGGCGCGCGCTTTCTCGAAGACGGCGATGTCGTAATGACGCACTGCAACGCCGGGGCCCTCGCCACGGGCGGCTACGGAACCGCGCTCGGCGTCATTCGCGCCGCCGTGGAGGAAGGAAAACGCATCGAGGTGTACGCCTGCGAGACGCGTCCCTATCTGCAGGGGGCGCGCCTGACGGCCTGGGAGCTCCTGAAAGATGACATACGCGTGACCCTCATCACCGACAATATGGCCGGGTATTTCATGCGCGCCGGAGTCGTGAAAAAAGTAATCGTCGGAGCCGACCGCGTGGCGGCCAATGGAGATACCGCGAACAAGATCGGCACCTATACGCATTCCGTCCTGGCGCGCGAACACAACATCCCCTTCTACGTCGCGGCGCCGCTTTCGACGCTGGATCCGGCGACTCCGGATGGAAGCGCGATTCCCATCGAGGAGCGCGCCGTGGACGAGGTCGCCTACATCGCGGGGATCCAGGTTGCGCCCGAGGGCGTGTTCATAAAGAATCCGGCGTTCGACGTGACGCCGGCGGAAAACATAACCGCGATAATCACGGAAAAGGGCGTGATCGAGAAACCCGCGGGGAAGGGAATCGGGGGATTCTTCTGATACGCGATTGCGTACGCCGTGCATGATGCGGCCGGTTGGTCCGCGGCACGGGCATGTCCGGCTCTGTATTCAGTCTTCACCATATCAGGTTTTTATAAAGAAGAATGATATCCCTGCCGTAAAGCACCGCGACTCCGAATCCGAGCGCCAGGAACGGGGCGAAGGGGAAGCGGATCCTCAGGCCCTTTCGCGTGATGGCCGCGTACGCCGCTCCCGCGATCGCGCCGCTTATGAGCGCCGCCTCGACCGCGACGATGGACAGCTCCCATCCGCAGAAAAGACCGATGGCGGAGGCGAACTTTAAATCACCGCCGCCGAAACCTCCCGGGAAGGCGAGCAGTATCAGGGCGAAGAACGCGAACATTCCGGCGGCGCCGACGATATGGTTCGTGACCGGCCCGAACGCGAGCGCCGGATAGGCCGCGAGCAGGGCGATCACGATAACGAGGGCCCCGGGGATGGTGAGGGTCATGATGTCGACCACCGCGACGGTCGCGCTCATGGAAAGGGCTATGAAAACGGCCGCCGTGTACGCGCCGTGGCCGAAATGACTCACTATGACTACGAGAAGGACCGCGTGAAATATCTCGGCAAGGGGGTAGAGCGGGGATATGGATGCTCCGCAGCGCGCACACCTGCCGCGCATGATCGCATACCCCGCGATCGGTATGAGCGCGAGCGGCGGGATGGCGTTTTTGCATGCGGGGCATCGCGAGCGGGATATGAGCGCGCCGAGCGGGTTTTCGCTGAATGCCCCACCGGCGATTCTGAGCGCGAGCGTGTACGAAAAGCTCCCCCACGCGGCGCCCAGGAATACGACGGCGATCCAGCCCCAGGGTCCGGCGGGCACCTTTTACCGTTCCCGCCGGGGCAGTACGAGAAAGGCGTCGACCCTTCGCGTGGACTCGCCTTTCGCCCCGGCCGTGACGCTTCGATCGTTCGGCGTCAGTATCCGTGAGGCCGGTATGCGGTGTTCGGCGACGAGAAGACGCGCGACTTCCCTCACCCGCTGGCCCGGGAGATTCCTCCACCTGTCCTCGCCGGAATCCTCGCCGCCGTAGAGCGTGATCATGCGGCCCTCGAAAACATGAGCGTCCCTGGCGAACCGGGCGAGGCGTCCCCTCGACGCGAAATCCGGAATCGATCGGTTTTCCTCAAAATAAAACGAGTGCTTTCCCGGTAAAGTCGTTATGCCCGGCGCGGCCGCGGGGGACTTGTACTGCGCGTATATCCTGTCTTTCGCCAGTTCTCCTTCCAGCGATACGAGGAGGTCTGTGTTGCGCGCGAAACCGGAGAGTGCCGGTTCCACGCCGGCGTTACCGTAGTACAGGGAACAGGCCGTATCGAAGAGGTGAGAAAATCCCCCCCATTCCGATTCGTCGATGGAGAAAAACGCGCGGTTCTCGGCATAGCCGGCGAAGGATTGGCGCGCTATCTCGGCCCGCGCTTCGTCCGTATCAATGGCGAGCTCGCGGGCCAGCAGCGCGGCCGTACCTTCAGGATCGCGCGCCATTTCGGCGAGGCCGCCGAACCAGCCCCTGATGAACCCGCCGACCTGGTCGCGCCGGAGGAGGAGGGTGGATTCCCGGGCTATGAATACTCCGGACACAAGCCTTGCCGCCTCGCCGGTGGAAGAGATCAGGGTTATTTTCCTCTCATCGTCCATTGCCCCGGCCAGCGCGTGAAGGGGGGCGGCGCAGATGTCGGCACGTCCGCGCTCGAAGAGCCGCACGGCTCCGGCCGGCGTGCGGGTGAAGACCCAGTCGGCCTCAGAGGAACGTACACCGGCGAGCGAGAGAAGGTATAGGGCCATGAAGTGCGAGGACGTGTCGGCCGCGCAGGCGATCTTCGACCTTCGATAGTCGTCGGGCGAGGCGATGGTCCCGCGGGCGACGACCAGATGGTCTCCGCGCGAGTAGCCGCAGAGGAGAAAGGCGACGGGATGAACCGAGCGCACTTTCGGATAGGCGCGCGCCAGGGTGTCGGAGCCCGCCCAGACGATATCGGCCCTGTCCGAAGCCAGGCGTTGCAGGCAGATCTCGAAATCCTCCTCCACCTCCAGCTCCACTGAAACGCCGTGGACCTTGCCGAACGGACTCTCCTCTCGCCGTCCCGTTCCGCCGTTCGCGACGAACGCCGGCGCATAGAGCGCGCCGGCCGGCACCAGCACCCGCAGGGGGCGCGTGGAGGGGGTCTCACGGACGAGCCTGTCGTTCAGTACGGTCGAGATTCCGTCGTGCCCGCCTGTAAGCAGGCCGCCCGCGGCGGCGGCGATGAGAAGCACCGCACAACCGAGCGCGGCGACAATAAGCTTACCGCTCCTGCGGATAACGACGGCCTTCAACTCTGGTTTCCTCGCTCCGGTGGGTTCAGATCTCGATATAATAACTTATGCCGAAGAGAAGTACATCGCCTTTCACGCTGATGGCCTTCCCGGGCAGGCTGGTGGGATTTCCGGCGGAGTCCGTTCCATGGTTGTTGATGGGGTACGAGCGGCCTTCCTGGTGAATCCACTCGGTGGTCATGGTCACCTTCCCGGACAGCGGAACCTCCGCGCCCAGAAGGAGGTGGTAACCGACGAAGGTCTTGAAATAGCTGTCCTTCCGGTTGTCATCCCCTATGTCGATGCCGGCCGCGTCGGGGGCGGACTGGCTGATTTTTATATACGCCTGGTGGAGCGTGCCTCCTCCTCCGATGTAAAAATAGGTGCGCTTTTTGACCGGCATGAGGAGCCCGACCGTGGCCGGTATGGAGTTCTGGAAGGCCGAGATACGTATGGTGTTTTTATTCCCTCCGACGGTAACGCTTCCCTTTGTCGGCACGACGGGAGCGGCGAGATGGCATCCGAGGCGGAAGATCAGGTAGTTGAACTGGTAGCGAAGATTGATGCCCACCACCGGAACATAGGGTGCGCTGAGCTGGTTTACGTCGGCGCCCGCGGTGGTCATCATCTCGCTGTTGTAACGGGCGATGATGTCGTCGGTATTGTTGGGCGCGTAGGTGAGGCCCAGGTTGAAGCCGACGCCGATTTCACCGATGGCGTACGCGCCGCCGGGAATCGCCGCGATGAAGATGATGAGCAGGATTATTTTTTTCGTCATATTCATAATGCCACGCGCGTATTGTCGCAACCCCGGCGCTTTCTGCGGACGTCGCGCATTTCTCCGTTTATCGCGAATAAAAATGCCAGCTCGCTCCCATGCCGAAACGATAGCCGGTGAAATCTATCCGGGCGAAGTCGGTATCGCCGTCGGTCCGGTACCGGTCCTTGCGGATATCGGTTGATCCCTTGTAATAGGCGAGCGACGCGGTAATCGATAGCTTCTCGCTCAGGAAATAATCGCCCTCCACGAGAAGCACGAGCGGAAAGCCGTATCCCCTGAATTTGCCCTTGAGATCCCCGCCGGATTCCGGCCTGAACGAATTCTTGTAGTTCCCGTAGGCGAAAGCGGCGCCGACGCTGAAGGCTATCCGTACGTCCTTCCAGAACGGGACGGCGAGCCCTGCGGTCAGGGGCACGTCGATGACGTACATTGAATAACTGCATTCGAGCAATTCCGGCGTGAATCCGACAGCGGGGGTATCGTAGATGGTTGTGCCCGCCCCCCCCCACGCGGCCATTGTGAAATTGCCCGCCAGACGCGCGAAAAAATAATCGCGGAAGGTCGCCCTGATTTCGATGCCACCGCCGGCGCCCAGGAGGCGGTCGACGGTGCTGGTGTCGTAGCCATCGAGCGATTTGTTTATGCCGTCGATGCCGTTGTACACCCCGATCGATTCGTGCGTGGAGGAATGCAGGTTGCCGCCGAGGGCGGGCATGAAACCCGCCTGCATGCCGACCGAGAGGCTCGTCGCCGCGCGCAGGGGCCCCGCCGCCGCGAGGATTGCGAGGAGCAGTGCGCCCGGTATGGTCGTTTTTTTACAAGGCATAGTACATAATCCCCAGGAGGATGCGGTGTCCCGAAAAGTCGATGTAAAAATTGTCCCAGGTCTCCGGCGCCGCGGCCGTGTTCATGGATGCCCCGGAGCGCGCGTCGATGTATTCCCATTCCATGTAGAGCCGCGTGGACGCCGTAAGGCGCAGCTGCATGCCGGCGATGAATCCGAAGCCGAGCGCCGAGGCGGAGATGTCATCCTCGGTGCCGCCGTGCGTAACGGTGCCCGTGGCGAGGAAATAAGCGATACCGCCGCCGAGGTAGAATTCGCCGATGTCGAATACCGGAAAATTGACTCCGACGAAGAGAGGCAGGCCCGTATAGCTGATCGAGTACTTTTCGACCGGATCGGTCGCGTCATAGTTTTCGATCACGTCGCCTTCGATCAGCGGGAAGGCGATATCGACGCCCGCGCGCAGGAACAGGAAGTCGTAGTTGCCCTTGAACGCGACTCCCAGGATGTAGCTCGTCTGCGGTTCGACCTCGAACCCGGAATTGTAGGACGACATGTTGCCGACATCGTGGTGCGCGCCGATATGGAAACCGACGCCCAGGTACTGTTGCGCGCGTACCGCGGATGGGAAAAGAAATACGATGACCGCGCAGCAGGCCGCCAGCCATCTGGGTACGGCACGGGCTATGTCATTCCGCGTCGAAAGCACGCCTTTATATGCACCCTCGAGCCCTTTACGTCAAGAATAATATTCGGGCTTCATACGTTAAACAGGCTCTCGGCCTTTTTCTTCCCGCTGATGCGCTCGTAGTCGTCATAATCGACAAAAACGAGGTGCGGCAGTTTTTTCCGTATGCGGCCGACCATCTCGAAGCCCTTCGCCCCCCTGGAGTCGTGGGCGGTGACGTACTTGAACTCCCTGCCGCACCCGGGGCATTTTTTCAACCCCTCGAGCTTTATGCCCATCTCCCTGCACCCCGGGCAGAAGCCGAACTTGTCGTCGACGGTGATGATGTGGTTCTGTATCTCGGCGAGGTCGACCTCGCTCCAGACTCGTATATGGTCCATGGTTCGTTCGTGCCTCCGATGTGCCATCCGGCCTCGCGGGGGCCGGGAAGCTTATATCAAACATGTATAATGACGGCCGGTTTTGCAATTACTATTTGAGCCACATGGACGCCCATAAGCACTTGACAAGCGGTGAGTCGCCGCATAGGGTGCGGTATGCAAAAAATGTCGGATGAACGAAACATGATACGGATTGGAACGCGAGGAAGCGAGCTCGCGCTCTGGCAGGCGAACCACGTGGCGGACCTGGTCGGGAGAGAACGCTCGCGGATTATCGTGATAAAGACGAAGGGAGACCGTATCCAGAATGTCTCCTTTGATAAAATGGAAGGAAAGGGCTTTTTCACCAAGGAGATCGAGGATGCGCTTCTCTCCGGTGAGGTGGACGCGGCCGTGCATTCTATGAAGGACCTGCCGACGGAGCACACGCCGGGTCTGGCCATCGCCGCGGTCATCCGGCGGGAGGACCCCTCGGACGTGCTGCTGGTCCGGGCGGAGCGCTACCTCGACGGAAACGTTCTCCCTCTGGCCGACGGCGCCGTGGTGGGGACCAGTTCACTGCGCCGTGCCGCGCAGCTCCGCAATATAATGCCGTCGCTCGAGATCCGGCCGCTCCGGGGAAACGTCCCGACACGAATCCGGCGCCTGCGTGAGGGCCGCTTCGACGCCATAGTGCTGGCCCGGGCGGGGCTGGCGCGCCTCGAGACGGATACCTTCGGGCTCATCGAGTTCACATTGCCGTACAGCTACTTTCTCCCGGCGCCGGCCCAGGGGGCGCTGGCGGTGCAGGTGCGCGCGGGCGATTCCGGGTTATACGATATTATACGGGGCCTGAACGATCCCGAGACCGAGGATTCCGTCGCGGCGGAACGCCGTTTCCTCGAGCGTTTCGGCGGCGGCTGCCATGTGCCGCTGGGGGCGCTCGCCTACCGGTCCGGGGATGTGCTGCATCTGACGGGCCTTGTCGCCTCGGTCGATGGTACGCGGTTGATCAGGAAGTCGGTCGACGGCGGCGATCCAGCCCTGACAGGGGAAAGGCTCGCGGACTTACTCAAACAGGAGGGGGCGGACGCACTGTTATGAAAATAGGCATGGTGTACCTGGCCGGGGCGGGGCCGGGAGACCCCGAACTGCTGACGCTGAAGGCGCTCGCCGCGCTCGAGCGGGCCGATTGCGTGATATACGACTACCTGGCGAGCCCGGCGATCGTGAACGGGCTGGGCTGCGAAAAAATATATGTCGGCAAGCAGGGGGGCGACCACACCCTGTCGCAGGCTGAAATAAACGATCTCATCGTGAGGAAGGCCTCGGAGGGAAAGACGGTGGTGCGCCTGAAGGGGGGCGACCCGTTTATTTTCGGGCGCGGCGGCGAGGAGGCCGAAGAGCTGCTGAAGGCCGGTATTCGCTTTTCCATCATCCCCGGGGTGTCGTCGTTTTATTCCGCCCCCGCGTACGCGGGCATTCCCGTCACGCACAGGGACCACGCGAACGCGTTCGAGGTGATCACCGGGCACCGGCGCGATGACGCCCCCGAAGACGAGGACATCAACTATCCCGATTTCGATCCGGAAAAGACGTTCGTTTTTTTGATGGGGATGAAGAATCTCGCGCGCATCGCCTCGAAGCTTACCGGCGAGAAAGGTTTTCCGGAAGATACGCCGGCCGCCGCCGTGAGCTGGGGGACCACACCACGGCAGCGCGTCGCGGCGGGGACATTGAAGACCATCGCCGGAGAGGTGGCCAGGGAGCGGCTGAAGCCGCCGGCGATCATAGTCGTGGGTGGCGTCGTGGCGCTCCGCGAGCGCTTGCGCTGGTTCGACACGCTTCCCCTGTTCGGCAAAAGGATCGTCGTTACGCGAACCCGCGAGCAGGCATCGGCGCTTTCCAGGAGACTCGCGGAGCTGGGCGCGGACGTTGTTGAGTTTCCGACGATCAGGATCGTGCCGAAGGCCGACATGAAGGAACTCGACGCGGCCATCGGCTCGATCTCCGACTTCGACTGGATCGTCTTCACCTCGCAGAACGCGGTAAAAATATTCTTTACGCGCCTGGCCGCGCTCGGACGGGACGCCCGCTGCCTGCACGGCGCGCGTGTCGCGGCCATCGGACCGGCGACCGCGCGCGAGCTGGAGAGACATTCGGTCCGTCCGGATCTGGTGCCCGCCGAATACGTCGCGGAGGCAGTCGTTTCGGCGATGGGTGAAACCGCCGTTTCCGGTCTTCGGGTACTGCTGCCCTGCGCCGAGGAGGCGCGCGACGCCCTGCGGGAAGGCCTTTCGGCGCTCGGCGCGGAGGTGCGGAGGATCGCCGTATACGACACGGTGCGTCCGGATCCGCCCGCCGGAGACCTGCTTGACGCCGTGCGCGACGCGGACGTCGTCACCTTTACCAGCTCGTCCACGGCAAGGAACTTTTTTTCGCTGGTGAAAGAATCGAAATCCCTGCACGCGAGCATAGGGCCCATCACCTCCGGCGCCGTGCGTGATGCCGGATATAACGTGGATATCGAGGCGTCCGAGTATACCATCGATGGCCTGGTCGACGCGCTCGTAAGCGCGTTCGGATGATCGAGGCGCGTTTTTTAATTGCCCTGAAGCCTGAAACGTGATTGTATATCGTCGGTTTCCCGCGCATCGTTCAGTTCGACGGCTTATCGGGGGACGGCGTCCGGTTCGGGATTGGCGCGATCTCGTGAGGATGATCCGGCCGTGCGCGCTGAAACGCCCGATCACCGGGGGAGTGATTCGTTTCCCCGGGTGCCTGTACGATTTTCAGGCTGTCGTGCATATCAACGAGGTAAGGAATGTCCGGATGGCGCATACGACGAACCGCGATGGCCGCGCTGTTCACGCTCCTCTCGGGGACGGGACCGTTGGTCGCTGAGGATGGAGTTCCGCCCGTCGAGCGGCAGGCCGTTCAGGCGGCGGTCCGGCTTGATCTCGCGAAGGAATGGCGCATCGTCGTCTCCTCGAACGACCGGATCGCGTGCTGTGCCGCGGTCGAGCTCGCCCTCACGCTCGAACGCATAACGCGGAATCGGCCCGTGATTCTGCAGTCCGATGAGCGGACGGGGCCGGTCATCCTCCTGTCTCATGGTCCGGGTGGCGACGGTTTTCGCTGGCGCGCGACGGACGATCGGATTGAGATTACCGGTGACGGCCCGGGGGGGCTCCTGTACGGGATGTACGACTTCCTCGAAGCGCTTGGCTGCCGCTGGGTGGAGCCGGGGCGGCGCGGCGAGCGCCTTCCCTCCGGCACGTCGCTCGTGCTCGAGCGGAACTTCTCGCGCCAGGCTCCTTCGTTCAAGGGCCGCTGCCTGATCATAGGGCACGCCGCGTTCATGGCCGACGCGGGCGGATGGATCGTCTGGGCCGCGCGCAACCGCCTGAACACGATATTCCTCCATGTGACCTCCGACGCGCTCGCGTTCGGCGCGGCCCCGGAAAAACAATGGGCCGGGAAACGCGAAGCCGCGCTTGAACTGATGAAGGACCGGGGGATGGTGATTGAATACGGCGGGCACCGCCTCGCGTCCTTCCTTCCGCGGGAGCTGTTTAAAAAAAGTCCCGATATGTTCCGCATGGCCGGCGGAAGTCGGACCGCCGATTTCAACTTCTGCCCTTCCAGCGTGGAGGCCCTCGCCGTTATCCAGCGCAACGCGAAGGAATATCTTTGCGAACACCCCTACGCGGACGTCTTTCATGCCTGGCCCGATGATATACTCGGCGGCGGCTGGTGCTCGTGCCCGAGGTGTGTGCGTTACACGCCGTCTGAACAGGCACTGCTCGCCGCCAATGCCGTCGCGGCCGTTTTGCAGAAGGTCAATCCCCGCGCCCAGCTTTCCTTCCTTTCATATTACGATACGGAGGACGTTCCACGGAAGGTGAAGCCGCTTTCGAATGTCTGCATGCTCTGGGCTCCGCGCAAACGGTGTTACGCGCACGCTCTTTCGGGCGATGCCTGCGGAGTGAACGCGCCGCGCTACACGCGCGGTTTCGCCGCCCAGGTCGATTATTTCCGCGCCACCGGAGCGCGACCGGCGCGGGTCTTCGAGTATTATCTCGATGCGATTCTGTTCAAGTCGGTGCTGCCTCCGCTCGCCGGCGTGATGAGTCGCGACCTTGCCTTCTACCGCGCGGCCGGCGCTCACACGGTACAGGCGCTCATGACGGGGGACTTCCCCTGGACGAGCGCCCAGCCCAACGCGTGGATCTTCGCGCGACTGGCATGGAATGCCGACGCTGATTCAGCTTCGCTCCTCCGGGAATTCTGCGGCTCCGCGTTCGGAAAGGGTGCCGCCGCGGCGATGGCGTCGTATTTCGGATCGCTCGAAAAGGCCTTTGCGCTGGCGCTCGAGATAAGCCCGGCGATGAAGCTTCCCGAGGTGCAGACACCGATGCTTCGGCTCTTCGATTCTCCACCGACCGACCTCGGTGATCCCTTCTTCGAACCACCGGTGGAACTCGCAAAAAAGGCGGCCAGGGAGAAGGACATCTACGCGCTGATGATGAGGGCGGAAGAGGACTTGCGGTCGGTGCGTGAGAGCGCGCTGCCGACCGCCTGGCGGGCGGAGAAAGCCTCATTCGAGCTTATGAAGGCATGGCTGAGCTTCGACGTCGCGAGAGCGGACCTCTACGCCGGGCTGGCCGGTAGTGTCCCGAAAGACGAGTTGCTGCGCCGCCACGCGGCCGCCGAGAAGGCGATGAACGCGGTAATCGACTGGGGGCGCGGGAGTATCGGCGGGTCTGTGTATCGTCATAATTTCGAGCTCATGCACGCGTATTTCTGGCGCCTGAGGCTTGACAAAATCAGGTATGATCATCTCGCGAACGGTATCGACAGGCCGTTCATAAAGTACAGGGCGATGGCGCGGATCGGCTGGCTCTATTTCAGACTGCTCCGGGCTTATGAATAAATTGGATCCGTCGTATTGACGGATAACACGGCGGCCGCTCCCCGGCTTTCCCGGGCGGCTCTGTCCCGTGTTTCCGGGGATGCGATGATCTCAACGCTGGACCACTACGGGTATTCGAGGGGGAACAATGCTGGAATCTGACATCAATCATCTGGCGGTGATCGCCGCCGCGATCGTGAGCATGGCTATCGGCG
>CAZVEG010000004.1:0-1684 GCA_964625625.1 uncultured Leptospirales bacterium
CTCTTCATATCGTTGGTCCCTCCGTATGATGTATACCATTATTGCGTTTCTGGTAAAATACCGAAAAGTGCGGGTGGTGTCAACCGTTTTGGCCGGAAGCGACGATTTGAATCGTCGCCCTCCGGCTGAACCTTCCGCTCATCGTATTATTCTCCCCCTCTCCTTTCTTCCGAGATTAATGGGAGAGGGGGCCGGGGGGTGAGGGCATTAATCACCTTCACCCAAATTATGATTGAAATACCGCGCCCCGTATGTAGCATGTGCGACGGGATCATGATGAATAAGTATACACGATTCGCCCGCATGCTGTTCGCCGCCTTCCTCGCGCTCGCGTGGTGCGGTGCGCTGTCCGCCGAGGACGCCCTTCAATCGCCGGTCACGCCTCCCGTGGAGAAGAAGGCCGAGGTCCCGGCGGTTATACAACCCCCTCCCGCCGCGAAGGACAAGCCCGCGGAGAAGGCCCCGGAATCGACTTCGAAAGACGGGAAGGCCGCGGTCGGCGCCGGAAAGACCGTCAGGACGCCCGCCGCGAAGAAGCCGGCCGTACCCGTAAAAAAGCCCGCGCTGAAAAAGCCCCCCGCGAAAAAGACGCCGGCAAAAGACGTCGCCGCGGCGGCGAAACCCGTGGAGAAAAAAGCGGAAGAGCCAAAGCCCGCCGACAAGAAACCGGGGGAGGGCAGGGACGTCGCGCCCGCGTCGAAGGATAAAAAGCCCGTGGATGCGAAGCCGGCGGCGAAGAAGCCGGCCGTAAAGCGAGCGCCGGAGAAAAAGCCCGCCGCTCCCCTGAAGAAGGAGGCCGTAAAGGACGCGGCTCCGGAGATGGAAATCGAGCCGCCGAAGGCTTATTACCTCGTGATGCGCGCGGACACGGACGATGCCGTTTTCGCAGACTGGTCGGCCCCACGCACCGCGGTGGAGCTTGCCAACTGGGCGAAGACGCAGGGCCTCGTTCTGGCCGGCGACGCGCCGCCGCTTTCCGTGGGAAAGGCGCGTTTCGCGCAGCGGTACGGCTCCACGCTGAAGCTCGACGGGCTCAACCGCAACGCGAAGTATCGTCTGTACCTGGATTTCGTTACATTCGACGATCCGTCGCGCCTGAACATACCCGTGGCGCTCGAAATCTACCTGGACGGCATGCTCGCGAAGCGCCTTTCATTCGGCGAGCTCGATCCGCGCCGCAACCCGGTCGTGCTGGACATTCCCTACCAGCTGGCGATGGACGGTACCGTCGAGGTGCTGTTCCGCGATCACAGCCGCACGGGCGGCTTTTTCGGCCTGTGGGACGCGGTGCTCACCGACCAGCACGCGCTGCCGGCGTCTTTCGACGAGCCCGCGTCGAAACGCGCGGAGCCCGGAAGCATGCGGGTGAAGGACGATGTCATCGAGGTGAAGCCCGCGCTGAAGAAACGGCCCGCGAAGATTCCTCCCGTGAAGAAGAAGGAAGCCCCCGCGGAAAAGGCCGCGCCGAAGGACGGGGCCGCGGAGCATAAAGACGATGCCGGGAATGCCGGTGAAGCGCCCGCCGGCAAAAAGGCGGACGAAGGTCTTATGCCACCGGACGCCGGAAAGCCCGCGGAGGAGGCGCGCAAAGATCCAGTGGCCCCGGAGCTCGGGGAAACTCCGACCGTAAAGGATCCATCCGCGCCCTCCGGTCCGACCGCGCCGCAACAGCCGAAATAAATCC